>NZ_JBNHER010000006.1:108339-146284 GCF_050015975.1 Dapis purpurea BLCC-M126
CGGGTGTGGGATGCCAACACAGGTGAGCAAATTGGCAAGCCTTTACAGCATCAGGGTCCGGTCAGGTCAGTGGAATTTAGCCATGATAGCACAAAGATAGTCTCTGGCAGTTCTGACAAGACGGTGCGGGTGTGGGATGCCAACACAGGTGAGCAAATTGGCAAGCCTTTACAGCATCAGGATTGGGTCTGGTCAGTGGCATTTAACCATGATAGCACAAAGATAGTCTCGGGCGGTAATGACAAGACGGTGCGGGTATGGGATGTCAATACAGGCGAGCAAATTGGCGAGGCTTTACAGCATCAGGGTCCGGTCAGGTCAGTGGCATTTAACCATGATGGCACAAAGATAGTCTCTGGCAGTGAAGACAACATGGTGCGGGTGTGGGACATTTCTTTAGAGAGGTTAGTGGGTAGGGTTTGTGAGAAACTCCGCTATCATCCTATCTTGGCTGAAAAGACTGATGTTGCTAGGGAAGCAAAGCAGACTTGTAAGCGATACTTCAATTAATGAATAATTCGCTCTCATTGGCAAAATCATAGCATTAATAGGGGAGCTAAATGTTGAAACTTTGTATTAATCTCCCAATATTTCATCAACAGTAAAAGTTACATCAGGCAAAGCTTGAATTGTCACAGTTTCACCCCTTTGAAAAGTCTGCACATTCTCATAACCATTCGCTGTAGGTTGTCGGTAAACTTCCAGACATTCTTCAGTCAGATTTACCAACCAAACTTCAACAATATTATTCTCAGCATATAAAGGAATTTTTACTTCTTGGTCATATTTAACTGTTGTATCTGACACTTCTATGAGGAGAAATACATTTTCTGGTTGAGGATGTTGAGTCCGATACAAACTTGGCAGTTTTTGCAGTAAAGCGATATCTGGTAATGTTTCAGAATTATTATTCAATCTTACCGGATTTTTAACTCTCACAGTAACAGTTTTTGCTAAACTCAAAATGAAAAGTTCGCTAAGACAGCTCACACCAGCTGCATGAGGAGGACTAATAGGCGACATTCTGATAATTTCTCCTCGGATTATTTCTAATCGTTCATTTTCAGTTAATATTCCTGCTTCCAGCATTTTATAACACTCATCTACAGTAAATAGTCGTCGCAATAATTCTACAGACATTATCAACTCCTTAAAAATAAATAAATTTATATACTATTGAGTAATTAATGTTAAAAATTTATATCAATCTCCCAATATTTCATCCACAGTAAAAGTTACATTAGACAAAGCTTGAATTGTCACAGTTTCACCCTTTTGAAAAGTCTGCACAATCTCATAACCATTCGCAGTAGGTTGTCGGTAAACTTCCAGACATTTTTCAGTCAAATTTACCAACCAAACTTCAACAATATTATTCTCAGCATATAAAGGAATTTTTACTTCTTGGTCATATTTAACTGTTGTATCTGAAACTTCTATGAGGAGAAATACATTTTCCGGTTGAGGATGTTGAGTCTCGTAAAAATCTGGTCGTCGTTGCAGCAAACTTACATCTGGTTGTGGTTCAGAAGTATTATTCAATCTTACAGGATCTTGAATTCCCAAAGTAACAGCTTTTCCTAAACGCAAAAAGAAAAGTTCGTTCAGACGTTTCACACAAGCTGAGTGACGAATACCAATAGGGGACATTTCGATAATTTCTCCTCTGATTAATTCTACTCGTTCATTTTCATTAAATATTCCTGCTTCCAGCATTTTATAATACTGGTCTACAGTAAATAGTCGTCGCAATAATTGTACAGACATTATTAACTCCTTGAGAATAATTAATTATATGAATTTATTGTACAGAAATTATCAACTTCTTGTGTGCTATCCAAGCATTAAACAACAACTTATACTAATTCATACAAAACTAAAAACTGCTATAATTTTCAAAACTTGTACTTATATCATGTCTGGTTGAATAGTTATAATTAAGCTCGTAGTAGGGCTTTAGCCCTATCTTTAGTTCGGGCTAAAGCCCTACTACAAACAAAAATTTTTTTATCACTGATTATCCAGACATAATATTACAGTAATAAAAAAACATTATTTATTTATTTTAAATATTAATAAGAAAGCTTACAATTTGGTTCCGTTACTACTAATAACCAATTAAAATAACTGAATTTAGAATTAGTCTTTAAAATAAACGAGCAATGATTACAAACTCGTCTAACTCCGAACAATCTCAGCCAGAAAGAAAACCTCCGCATCAACTGGAAGAGGAAGAAATACGACGCGATATTATGTTGAGAGGTAGGGAATTTACCCTGGCTGATGTTATTGGTCAAGAAGGTGGTGCTTTTATGAAAGGGGAATCTCCAGTTCCCAAGCTGGTGCAGGTCAAGACTGAAATTAATACTTTAATTAGCCAGAATTTGCAGGATGTCTCAGGAGTTTTACAAGCAGTTCTGTATAGGTGGGTTGAGGAAGATACAGCCCGAATTAGTAAACATCTAGATGCACCATTGCAAGCTTTATTGGGATTATTGAAATCGATTTTGGAAAATCCCCCAATTCTTTATGAGTTAGTACGTCAGGTCGATATGCTCTGGGGAGAAATGAATAATGAGCGACCTTATTTTCAGCGTCCGGGACAGCCACCTCACCCCGATGATGAATATACCCATGAATCAGTTTATCAACAGCTTGTTGAACTTACCTTTTGCCTCAATTCTAAGCCTGAGCAAGATTGACTTTAGAAGGTTTGAGTATTTCAACAGTTATGAGAGATCGCTAACGCTGCATTTTGCCCACCAAACCCAAAACTCAAACACAAAACATTTTCCACCTGAGACTCACGAGCATACCTCACCAAGTCTAAATCAAATTCTGCCTCATTTAATCCCACACAGGGAGGTAAAATCTGATGTTTGATCGCCATCAAACAAAATGCTAACCCCAGCGCTCCAGATGCTCCCAATGTATGACCAGTCGCTCCCTTTGTCGAACTAACCGCCACTTTGTGAGGAAAAATTTGCTGAATTAAATTAGCTTCATGGCGATCATTTAATTGAGTTGCTGTTCCATGAGCATGAACATAGTCAATATCTTCAGCAGATAAACCGCTTCTGTCCAAACATTGAGCGATCGCCAACATTGCACTTTTACCACTCAAATCCGGTGCATTACCATAAGTTGCATCATTTGTCAAACCAAAACCCCGAATTTGACCATAAATTTTAGCCGATCTTTGCCGTGCAAATTCAGCAGACTCCAATACCAAAACAGCAGCTCCTTCCCCCAAAACTAACCCCTCCCGATATCGGTCAAAAGGATAAGCGCCTGTTTGAGCCAAAGCTCCCATTTTTCTGAATCCTGCTATACTCAGAGGTGTAATAGGAGATTCCACAGCACCCGCAATAACTTGTTGACATTGACCAGTCTCAATTAACTCTACAGCACGAGCGATCGCCCATATCCCTGTAGCACAAGCAGCCATTGGTGCTAGAACCGGCCCAGTTGTAACTATCTGACTCGCAGTGAAAATAGCAGGTTGATGGGGCAACAGATTAATAAATGAGGTGTAATCTTTTTCCAAATTATCTGGCTGACCATCTCCAATAAGCTGCTTTTTTGCAAATTTTTCTAGCATTCCTTGATAGCCACGACTCGAACCTATGACTACACCACATTCAGGTAGTGGAAGTGTCAAACCCGAAGATTTGAGAGCAGCTCCCACTACTTGCTCAGTTAACCTAGTTAGATCGACAGGCTGAGAATCAATTATACCCAAGGGTAGGGGAGGTAGTTCTGCAAAAGGTTGATATAACTCAATAGCAGGCTTACCCTTGAGTAACTTTTCCCAACTTTGATTGAGGTTTCCCAAAGCAGAAGTTAGACCGATACCCGTAACTACAACTTTCACAGTTAAGTTATGATTCGCTGCTACTGGGTATGCTTAAATTTTCCAGACCCTCAACTACCTTAGCTGACTCAATGCGATCGCCAGCGTCAATTTGATCGACAACTTCTTTCATGCCTTGTGTTACATACCCAAATACTGCATAGTTACCATCGAGGAAAGGGAGGTCAGTTAGAGCAAAATAAAATTGGGATGAAGCAGAGTCAGGAGGCTGAGAGCGAGCCATTGCCACCGCACCTCTTGTATGAGATAAAACAGGTTGCCGATCGATACGAGCATTATCAAAAGTTTTACTATAAACTGGTTCAGTAGCTTCTTGAGGTTTAATTTCTAGAGGAATATAACGTTCTCTACCAGTTGTTGGATCGATAAAACCTCCTGTACCTAACCTATTCTGTGGAAAATTGATATCTTTACTTTGAGGATCACCTCCTTGAACAACAAAAGGTTGAGGTTCACGCACTACCCGGTGAAATGCTAACCCATCATAAACCCCTTTTTGAACTAAATCCACAAAATTACCTGCTGTAATAGGTGCGTTAATACCATCTACTTCTATCGTTACAGGAGAGCTATTAACAATCATTACTACTGTTGCTTTACCATTTAGCTTAGGTAAATAACTATAATTAGCAGCTAATTGTGTTTGACTTGATGGAGTTGGGGTAGAAACTTCCGTATTAGGAACTGAGGTGGGAGTACATCCTGTAACTAAAAAAGTTACAACTACGAATAGTGGCAATAACCACTGACTGATTTTTCTTTGCATTTTCACTCACAATTCAATCTTGATTTTTTGAATCTAAAATCTGAATATATAGCAATCCGCTCATAGGCTCATAGATTGTAACATTTGATCTAACGGGGTTGGGTCTGCAGACCCAAGGGAAAATGGGATTTGGATACCAAACCCCTACAGTTTTTTTCACAAATCATTTAGGATTGCTATAGCAGTCGCCAGAGCAGTTAGGACATTCTCATGCCTCTTAAATTTAGTCCGTGCTGCGAATTTAACTTCTAACTTCTGACTTCTAACTTCTGACTTCTGACTTCTACTATAGCCCCTCCAAAGGAACTTGCAGAAACTTTGCGAGTTGAGCAGCTTCATTTTCCAATTTAGACAAAGCCAATGGCTGACCTACACGGGTAAGAGGTATTTGCCGACTATCTTTGAGGCGGAGATATATAGCTCTACGAGGATTGAGACCTTCTTTAATATCGACTTTAATCGATTGGACATTTTCCGTAGTACAATTAAATTCTACTTTACGGTTCTTACCAGGAAATCCCCAGCGAAAAATCATAATCTGGCCTTTGTCTTGGTTAAACTCATTGTAGCCACCACCAATGTCCCAAAAAATAGTTAACCACAAAAAAATCCCATACATTGTACCAATCAGGCCATAAAATCCCATAGCTATTCCCTGGGGTAAGAAGTTGAGTTGGCTAGGGTCGGCAACAAGTAATAGGTTAACTTTGAGATAGCTAGAGATCCCTGATAAGAGGAAACCAATACCTCCCATACTAACAATTACGGCCCAGAAGTAATTACTCAGACGACGAGACCCAATAATTTCTTGATGCAGTAGGCCATTGCCTATTGAAGCTTGAGTAGTCATAAATCCTCTATGTTATTAATTCTAAATTTTAAAATTTTTTCGACTCGTATAGTCATATAATGAGTATCTAAAATCTAAAGTAAAGTTGAAACCAATTAAAGGTACTAGGGATAGACGATAATTGCAAAATTTCTTAAACCTATATATACTTATGTTAACTTGCTTAATAAAACAAACTTTTTCATCAAAGCAAGAGGATATAAAATTTAGTGTCAAGAACTCTAAAGCTGAGGGCTAAGGGCTTGCACACTCTTGTTCAAACTTTTGTTGCTTTTCTCCAAGAAAGTAAGCCTAAGACCTGTTTATGTCCATGTTTTCGATAATTGTTTAAGTTCCTAACTTGGGATTCTCTGCTAATTCTATGGTCTAGAACTGAGCATTTAAAGAAACTAATTTGAGTTAAGCTAATGCAACTTGGAGACTACCAACCGATAACATTGGCGAGACAAACTTTATATTGTGGATTCAGTGTCATAGGTGTGGTAAGTTTAGAATTGAACCTACGAGCTTATGACTTCGTAGCCTAAGAGTTACGGGCAGCAGAAGACCCAGAGTTTGAAACATTTTATACCAAAAACATTTTGCTGAACAAAGCTATCCATCTGAGCTTGGATGGCTCTTATAGATCAGCCACATCAAAAACTTTATATTCCCTGAGGAGGTTCTACTAAGTGGTAACGACGCTCTCTGATTCTATGATGGGAGGCCGTGATATAGAATCCACCGGTTTTGCCTGGTGGTCTGGAAACGCCCGTCTAATTAATCTATCCGGTAAACTGCTAGGCGCTCACGTTGCTCACGCAGGTCTAATTGTATTCTGGGCTGGAGCAATGACTTTATTTGAAGTTGCTCACTATGTACCAGAAAAGCCAATGTATGAGCAAGGCTTAATTCTCATGCCTCACATTGCTACTTTAGGCTGGGGTGTCGGTCCTGGTGGTGAAGTAACTGATATATTTCCATACTTTGTTGTAGGTGTTTTACACCTAATCTCATCTGCTGTTCTTGGTTTGGGCGGTATCTATCATGCCGTTCGTGGTCCAGACACTCTGGAAGAATACTCTTCTTTCTTCGGATATGACTGGAAAGATAAGAACCAGATGACTAACATCATTGGCTACCACTTAATTCTATTAGGTTGTGGTGCATTATTGTTAGTTTTCAAAGCCATGTTCTTTGGTGGTGTCTATGATACATGGGCACCAGGTGGCGGAGATGTAAGGGTTATTACTAATCCTACTCTTAATCCTGCTGTTATCTTTGGTTATCTGGTTAAGGCACCTTTTGGTGGTGAAGGCTGGATCATCGGTGTTAACAACATGGAAGATATTATTGGTGGTCATATTTGGATCGGTCTGACTTGTATCTTTGGTGGTGTTTGGCATATTTTCACTAAGCCTTTCGGTTGGGCACGTCGCGCTTTCATCTGGTCTGGAGAAGCTTATCTCTCCTACAGTTTAGGTGCTTTGTCTCTGATGGGTTTAATTGCTTCCGTTTATGTGTGGTTTAACAACACTGCCTATCCTAGTGAATTTTACGGCCCTACTAATGCTGAAGCTTCTCAAGCTCAGTCTTTTGTATTCTTAGTACGTGACCAAAAATTAGGTGCTAATATTGGTTCTGCTCAAGGTCCTACTGGTCTTGGTAAGTACCTCATGCGCTCTCCTACTGGTGAAATCATCTTCGGTGGTGAAACTATGCGTTTCTGGGACTTCCGTGGTCCTTGGTTAGAGCCTCTTCGTGGTCCTAATGGTCTAGACTTGAACAAATTGAAGAACGACATTCAGCCTTGGCAAGTTCGTCGTGCTGCTGAGTACATGACTCATGCTCCTAATGGTTCCATCAACTCTGTAGGTGGTATCATCACTGATATTAACGGCTTCAACTACGTTAACCCTCGTGCTTGGTTAGCTGCTGCTCACTTTATTCTTGGTTTCTTCTTCTTAATTGGTCACTTGTGGCACGCAGGTCGCGCTCGTGCTGCTGAGGGTGGTTTTGAGAAGGGTCTCGACCGTCAAACTGAGCCAGTGCTATCTATGCCTAACCTTGACTAATATCTAGTCACTGCATTTAGCTTGTTTATTGCTAAAATTATTTAAAAACCTCACCTCAAGTAGGTGAGGTTTTTATTTTTTTATATAAGTTGAGAAATAGATAAATATGAAGATAGAATTACTTAATATATCTGAAAGTTTTAATCAGACTAAAGATTTTTTAGTTGAGACAAATGAGCGAGTAAAAGACTATATTTATGAAGGAACAGAAGCAGCTAAAAGTTCTTTATCTGAATTAGCTAATCAATCAGTTAATAGTATTAGTGAAGCAAAAGATAAAAGTATTGAAGTTATTTCTCAAACTACTAACACTGCTGTAAGTAGTATTTCAGAAATAACTGCACAAACAAAAGAGGTTTTTGCTGAAACCACTCAAAAATTGACTGATACTGCTACTAATACAACTAACCAAGCTGTAGAAAGTGTAGCTAAAGTTAGTGAAAATATTATGCAAACAAGGGAAAACTTTAATTATCGAATTACTGAAGTGATTCAAAGTTATCTTTCTCCTGCTATTGCAGAATGGATCGACTCTCATCCTTTAATGATATGGTTATTAAATCATCCTTTAATTACATTAGTAGCTGGTTTGTTATTAATATTTATATTGTTAGGATTTTTACAAGTAGTTAGTGATTTAGGAAAATCATTATTTTTATTTATTTTCACTAGCCCGTTCAAAGTTTTCAATAGTATTTGGAATTTGAGTAACAAATCTACTTCTGTTAAAAAATTTTCTAACGCAACTGATTTAGGTAAAAATTTAACATTAATAGATTCTTCAAAGAAAATTAGAAATAATCGCCAGAGACTAATGCAGATTTGGACTAGGTTAGAAGAAATTAAAACTGAGCAAAATCTACTTTTACAAGAAGCTTCAGAAATTATTAAATCTCAATCAAAATTTAAGTAAGGTTTATACTAATACCGTTTCACGGAAGTCATGCATCGAGTGCTAATTGGTGAGGTTTCCATTTCCTGCGGAAACGCTTCGCAAACAGAATGTTAGACGCACATCTGACAATCAAAAGTTAAAAGTAAGATTTTACAACCTTAAAACTTTGACGCGCTCAGTAATTTCAGGAAATTATTTTACATTTCAGTATCATATAAGTAGTGTAACCTAAGTTGATGAAGTAGGTATAATTTAATTTAGTTGTAGTTTCTCAAAGTGAGAGTAGTCATTTGTGTTAAAATTGATTGCTCAAATTTTTGTTTGACTGTATATAAAGAAAAAGTTGATTTTATTCAGTAGTAAATTCTTGCTAGATAAAATTGTATTGACATTAAATTATTAACAATATATATGGTCAGTCAAAAAACAATTGATATTGTCAAATCTACAGCTCCCATTCTCAAAAAACAGGGAAAGCAAATTACCACTCGGATGTATGAAATAATGTTTGAAAATCATCCTGAAGTTAAGTCTCAATTTAATATGTCAGCTCAAGCGGACGGCTCTCAACCTGCAAAGTTAGCAACTGCTGTTTATAGTTATGCTACTCATATTGATGATTTGGTTGGTTTAAAATCAATGGTTGAAAAAATCGCTCACCGTCATGTACAAACTCATGTACAAGCGGAACAATATCCAATAGTTGGAGAATGTATGTTGCAAGCTATGCAGGATGTTTTGGGAGAGGATGCAACTCCAGAAGTTATAGCTGCTTGGGCAGAAGCTTATCAGGTATTGGCGGAGGTTTTTATTCACCGAGAGCATGAAATATATGAGGAGGAAGCTGTTTCCTGATTTTATTTTTTTTGGTAAAAAAAAAGGGGTAAATATTGAGTTTAATAATTGCGGGGGAGCGTAGTAATGTTGGCAAAACAACTATTACCTTGGCGTTACTAGCTTATTTAAAACGGCAACATCTCAAGGTGCAATCATTTAAGGTGGGACCTGATTACATTGATCCAATGTTTCATCAATATGTGACGGGTAAACCTTGTCGGAATTTAGATCCAGTGCTGACTTCTGAAATTTATGTGCAACAATGTTTTGCGGGAAATATTCAGGATGTTGATTATGCTTTGGTGGAGGGGGTGATGGGTTTGTTTGATGGGGTGAGATTTTTCGATTGTCCCTCGTCCCCCGTTGTAAGAGATCCCCCCTTACCCCCCTTAGAAAGGGGGGAAGAAGATGATGGGTATTTTCCGAGTTTTGCTTCTACTGCTCATATTTCCCGGTTGCTGAATTTACCTGTTTTGTTGGTGCTTGACTGTAGTAGTTTGTCTGCTTCTGTGGCAGCGATCGCTCATGGTTTTGTTTCTTTTGATCCTTCTATTAATTTTGCTGGTTTGATACTTAACAGGGTGGGGAGCGATCGCCACTTACAACTATTACAAAATTCCTTAAAATGTATAAATTTACCTGTACTTGGAGTTTTCAGGCGACATAAAAATATTAGTATTCCTGACCGACATTTGGGTTTGATTCCTACTGATGAAATGCCGAATTTAGATAGTTTGATTAATGATTTAGTTGATTTGGCTGAAACTTGTTTTGATTGGGAAAAGTTACTGCCTATTTTAAAAGTTGATGATGAGATTGATCAGTACATTTTATCTACTAATATTTGCTCTGATAAGACAATATATTTACCAAGCTTAGTTGCCAATAATTTTGATCAAAGAAAGTCAGAAATTTTAATAGGAGTTGCTCGCGATCGGGCATTTAATTTTTATTATCAAGATAACCTGGATATTCTGGAAGAGTTAGGGGCAAAAATAGTATTTTGGAGTCCGCTAAAAGATGAAAATTTACCAGCAGGAGTACAAGGTTTATATTTTGGTGGCGGATTTCCTGAAGTTTTTGCTCAACAGTTAAGTGAAAATGTTCTTGTTAGAAAGGCAGTGAAGGAAGCAATTATTTCGGGAATGCCGACTTATGCTGAATGTGGTGGGTTGATGTATTTATCTGAAGCAATTATTGATTTTAATAGTAATTCTTGGGATATGGTAGGAATTTTGCCGATGAAGGCGGTAATGGGGAAAAGTTTAAAGTTAGGATATCGGCAAGCAATTACGAATATAGATACTCCTTTATTAGCAGCAAATACACAAGTTGCTGGGCATGAGTTTCATCGTTCAGAATTAACTGAAGTACCCCCAATACCTCTATATAAAATGTGGCGAGTTGATGAGGAAAAAAATCAGAGTCAGGTAACTTTTGAAGGCTGGAATTTTTATCAAGTTCATGCTTCTTATCTGCATCTGCATTGGGGAAATAGGGTAGATATTCCAAGGCGATTCATTGAGCAGGGGAGTAGGGGAGTGGCGGAGAAGTCAAAATAAAAATAATTAATACGGTACTAACTAATAATTATTTATCAAAAAGCTCATTTCACCTGTATTAATTACTTAATAATTGGAGTTTCACCCAAGTATAGCATTCTTTTTTCACCCTTGGTATAAGCAGTAAAGAGACTAGAGGTAAAATCTCACATATATTTAGAAGTATGAACAAGTCCGCTTTTTTTGATTCTGCCTCCTAATCTCTGCATATTTTTGGTAAAATTGATAAAATAAAAACTGTTCAATACCAAATCAAACAATCAAATGACTGTATCTGTTGAATTTATTGAAGGGTTGAATGAGAAAGTTACAGAAGTTAGCTTGAGAAAACGTCGTAACTCTAACACAAAAATAGTAGTACTAATTTTTGACCACCTGCAAGCTACGGAAAGTTTTCGTTCCTTCACTAATAAAATAAATAAATTATGGTTGAAAGACGAGGAAGGAGATATTGAAGTATTTCCCAGTGGGATTAAGTTTTTGTCTGCTGATGAAAGTGATTTTTCTAAAGTCGAATGTTCTTTTGAAGTTGAGTCAGAGGAAAATTTTGAGAGAGTAATGCGATTTTTGCACCGTTATGCTGAGGCAAATGGTTTTGAATTTAAGTCTAATTAGGCAAATATAAATAGGGTTTGCTGAAAAAGTTTTTAGTGAAGAGAGACTACAGGCAACAGGAAAGAGTATTTTTGAGGTTTAACAGGAGTAAAAGTTTTCATTATACTAAATGTATCAGCAATTTTAAAAAAGGGAATAGGAGCTGGCAAGAATAGAGAACTATTAGTCACGATAAAATAGTTGTAAAATTTTGACTACAATCTAGTTAGTTATCAAAGAGTGAGGACTTTTACTATTAGGCATCAATGTAAACTTATTCTTCGGTTCAAGCTTTAATATTTTCTTGAAAAGTACTCTCTAATAGTTGAACTTTTAGATTATTTTTGAAGTGTGAAGCTCATAACTTGCCAAGAAATAAATCAATAATTTTACTCAAAAATTTGATAAGTTAAAGTTTCTGACTTGCCTCAATACATATTGTCGCTTTAGAGGTGACTCAAGGTAAAAAAAATATAGAGCAAAATTGGATAAAAATTAAAATTATAAAAGGGAAAAAAATGAGTAAATCAATAGTAGTTAAACAACTGGTTACCCAAGAAATTACATCGCATAATTTTCGACCTTTTGGGCAACTAATTTTGGCTTCGGAAGATGGTAAAAAATATGACCAAGGTGATGCTCAATTAAGTTTAGAAAATGGTACGCCAAGATTCTATATTATGCGGTTGAAGAAAAGAGGTCGAAAGTTTACAAAAATTACTCGTCATGTGCAATGTACTCAATGTTTAGGTTCTCTAGAAGGAAAGGAATGGTTAATGGCAGTTGCTCCACCTTGTGTAGAAGAAGCACCTAAATTGGAGGATGTAGTTGCTTTTAAAATTCCAGGAAATTGTTTTATTAAATTAGAGGTGGGAACTTGGCACGCTGGACCTTATTTTGATCAAGATTTTGTAGATTTTTACAACCTGGAATTAAGTGATACAAATGTTGTAGATCATTTTACTCACGACTTTGCTAAAAGTCATAATTTAGAGTTAGAAATTGTTTAACTATAGAAATATAGTGTGACTATATTATGTCCGGTAAAAAACTATAATTGGCTCGTAGTTGTGCTTTAGCGCTCCTAGATATATTTGACATTAAAGCGCAACTATAAACAAAGACTTTACGTTTAACAAAATACTAAACCCTAAGTTTTTAATGTTATCAACTTTAGTCTCAATAATATATCGTTTTTTGTTTTTTTTGTGACTTCTTATACTTATAAATAAACTAAAAATAACGATATAACTGGGAGTAATAATGGTAGATAATATCCGAGTTAAATTTGTTTTTTTAGATTCAGTCTAGGTAAATCCATATTAATAATTAAGTAAAAAAAAATTAACTATAATAATATAGGCTATTATAATACTATTTTACTTTAAAGATGTCACAAATAGTTTCAAATATCTCAAATAATTCCTTGAAACTATTGTAACGTCAAAGTTTTCTGTCTATTAAATCTTACTTTTGACTTTTGACTTCCGTGAAACTGTATAACATTATCAAATCTCAACCCACAGAACACCATGCCTGACAAAATTTATGACTTAATCCTACGAAACTGTCGCTTACTGCTATCAAACTACCAATTAGAAATAGTAGATATTGCTATTGATGATGGTAGAATTACTGCTATTTCTACAGATATTCCTGCTTCAGGACAAAAAGAAATTGATATTGAAGAAAAATTAGTCAGCCCACCATTCATAGAATCCCATATTCACCTAGACTCTACATTAACGGCAGGAAAACCACGTTGGAATCAAAGTGGTAGCTTATTTGAAGGGATAGAAATTTGGGGTGAACAAAAACAAAAGTTAACTATAGAAGATGTGAAAAAACGCGCTATTGAAACTCTTAAAACTCAAGCTAAACAGGGAATATTATTTGTCAGAACTCACGTTGATGTTAGTGAACCAACACTAATAGCATTACAAGCACTTTTAGAAGTAAAAGAAACTGTCAAAGATTGGATGAATTTACAAATAGTTGCCTTTCCTCAAGACGGCATTTATAGTCAAGATGAAAATATTACTTTTTTAGAGACTGCTTTGCAATTAGGAGTAGATGGTGTAGGTGGAATTCCTCATTATGAATTCACCAGGGAAGATGGAGTAAAATCTATACATCATATCTTTGAATTGGCAGAAAAATATGACTGTTTTATTGATGTACATTGTGATGAAATAGATGACGATCAATCGCGTTTTTTAGAATTAGTTGCTGCTTGTGCAATTCGTACAGGTTTAACTTCACAAGTTACTGCTAGTCATACAACTGCTTTTGGTTCTTATAATAATGCTTATGCTTTGAAATTAATGAGTTTATTAAAGAAGTCTAAAATTAATTTTGTGGCTAATCCCTTAATTAATATTACTCTCCAAGGTCGTACTGATACTTATCCTAAAAGGCGTGGTGTAACGCGAGTAAAAGAGTTATGGCAACATGGATTAAATGTTAGTTTTGGACATGATTGTGTGCAAGATCCTTGGTATAATTTAGGTACTGGTAATATGTTAGATGTGGCTTATATGGGTGTACATATTTGTCAGATGACTGGGATAGCAGAAATTAATGCTTGTTATCAAATGGTTACTAGGAATGGTGCAAAAACTTTAGATGTGGAGGATAGGTATGGAATTGAAGTAGGAAAACCTGGTAATTTGATAGTTTTAGATGCTAAAAACCCCTTTCATGCAATTAGGAAACGAGCTACAGTAAAGTATGTATTTTCTCACGGAAAATTATTAGCAGAAACTACACCTACAAAAATAAAATTTGTTGCCTTTACATAAAAGATTTGAATGAAAAACTGGTAAGCATTCAGCGGTCAGCTATTAACTATTAGCTTCCGAGACACATCTGTATTTGCCACCACATAATTGTACAATTGTATAGGTTGACAACTCAAATTTGTCGTTTTTATGCTTTAATTTCATGCTTAAAAATGTAGTAAAACTTAAACGAACACCTGCTTCATTCATTAAAAAGCTGTTTTCTGCTGTCACCTACATGAATACATAGCATTATCTAGTAAATGCAATTTCATTCAATAGCAAGAGCTGACTACTAATAGCTGAATACTTATAAAAACTGAGTGAGGAAATAAATTATGAAAAATATCGAAAAATATGTGGAATTAACGGCAGAATTAATAAATTTACCATTACAGTCAGAACATTTTCCAGGTGTAGTAGCAAATATAGAAAGAATAGCAGTGATCGCTCAATTAGTTATAGACTTTCCCCTACCACCAGAAATAGAGTCTGCACCAAAATTTAACTTAGAAAAATGGGGAGAAAAAATCGAGAAATGAAATTGCTGTAATCCTTCTATAGTTGCTATTACAAAGGGTACTGCAAATTGCTAATAGTAGAGGTTTGGTCTCCAAATTCCTACCCACCAAACTCCTACTCAAGTCTTTATTGTTCCTTATTTTTTATTACCAAATAATTAAGGTTTAGAGCTTCTACACATCAAGTAGAAAAAATTACTCAATCATATCCTTTAAAAAAAAGATGTAATTGTTAATTATCGAAAATATGAGTATCAACCCAAACCAAACAGACGCAGTAGCGATCGCCTCCGCCATCAAAACAGGAAAAACCACCACCGAAACTTTAATAAGCAAATGTCTCGAACAAATTTACGACCGCAACCGAACTCTAAATTGCTTCACCGCCATCACTACTGAAAGCGCACTCAATAGGGCCAAACAAATAGATAGAGACATTGGCCAAGGCAAAAACCCCGGTCTCCTTGCAGGAGTTCCCTTTGCCGTGAAAAACCTATACGACATCGCAGGTTTAACCACCCTTGCTGGAGCTAAAATTAACGCCGAAAACCCACCCGCTACCCAAGATGCAACCGCTGTTGCTAAACTCAAACAAGCAGGTGCTATCTTGGTTGGTAGCCTTAATATGGATGAATACGCCTACGGTTTTGTTACCGAAAATAGTCACTACGGTGCAACACCTAATCCCCACGACTTGACCCGCATCTCTGGCGGCTCCTCTGGTGGATCTGCTGCTGCGGTTGCTGCGGGTTTAGTGCCCATTACTCTTGGTTCCGACACCAATGGTTCCATCCGTGTACCTGCTTCTCTCTGTGGTGTCTTTGGGTTTAAACCTACTTATGGGCGTTTATCACGAGCAGGGGTTTTTCTGTTTGCCAGTAGTTTAGATCATGTTGGACCATTTGCTCGCTCTGTGCGGGATATTGCCACAGTTTATGATGTTTTGCAAGGGTCTGATGCAAAAGACCCAGTTTGTACTAACCGCCCTCCGGAAACTTGTTTGCCTCAACTAAACCAAGGTATTCAAGGTTTGCGCATTGCTATTGCTGACGGTCACTTTGCCAAAGGAGGGGAACCCGAAGTATTTACAGCAGTGGAACAGGTTGCAGACGCATTAGGAGTAACTCAGCGGGTGACAATACCCGAAGCACATCGAGCGCGAGCTGCTGCTTATATTATTACTGCTGCTGAGGGCGCGAATTTGCATTTGGAAAATTTACGAACTCGCCCCCAAGATTTTGATCCAGCAACCCGCGATCGCTTTTTAGCAGGTGCTTTAATTCCGGCAGACTGGTATATCCAAGCTCAACGTTTTCGCCGTTGGTATCAAGGTTGTGTTGAGGAAATATTTAAGGAAGTAGATATTATTTTGGCTCCTACCACTCCTTGTGTTGCACCATTATTGGGGCAGGAAAAAATGATTATTGCTGGGGAGGAAGTATTAGTGCGTCCGAATTTGGGTTTGTATACCCAACCTTTGTCTTTTATTGGGTTGCCAGTTTTGTCGGTTCCCATTCGTCGTACTAATGGTTTGCCTTTAGGAGTGCAAATTATTGCTGCACCTTATAATGAAGCGTTGATTTTACGAGTGGCAGCATTTTTGGAGATGGAACAGTTAGTAGGACTAAGAATTAAACAGGGACTCAATCCCCCTGTTTAAGAAACTTTGAGAATCTACGCAACTTATAGCAGTTGTAAAATGGGTAAACCATAGTAGACAAAATAACCCTAACAATTTTCCTACTCCCAACTCCATCAATGTTGTGTTCTACTCAAATGAAAAGTGCTGTAAGTTTTGTTAATTCTCAAATACAGCAATGTAAGGCTGCAAAATCCTGAAAACTCAGAGCGATCGCTGCTAATTGCTCTTGAAAGTAGGCAACATATTCCATAAACGACCCCAGATATTAGAAGTGCTGAAAATTATGCAAAAACTAGCCAGTATGATTAAGGAAGCAGGACTACCATCATTGATATTAGGTACTGAAGTAGAAACAAAGAATACATTATCAGAAATATTCTCAATTTCGGTGTTCAACTTGATAATATCCGACAACTGAAAGTCCTCTAACCATTCTGAAACAGACACCTCACCTAACTCCCAATTATCAAGCTCAGTATCATTTTCATACCAGAAGCGATCGCCATCTCGCAACCGGGAAAACTGGTCTGCTAAAATTGCCTCATTCAACTCCCCAAGACTAGCATCTGGTAAATTATCCTCTGACAACATTCCTACCCACAGGTCAATATCGTCAACATTATCATAAACTGACTCTAATGCTGCCACTACTTCCAGATCAGATGAAATGTCACTAAAATTATTCTTCCTACCCAACCCCAATGCTTCTCTGACATCATTATAACTACCCAAACCATGATCGCGACCACGCTGAATATTCAGAGATGCCAAATCTGAACCATTTGCCACTGGTCCACCACTAGGAGGACCAAATAATAGATTCCGCAGATCGTCAACTATTTTTGCGTCTGTTTCCTGCTGTACCTGGGAAGCTAAACCACGCAATAGAGGTTCTATTCCTCCTTCTTTTGTTATAGGATCTAGTCGGAAGAACGCCTCAGCTAAACTGAGGGCACCCTCCTCAGTCGGGGTTCCATCTTCATTTAAACGTGGTAGAGTAGAACTAATTAAAGTGTGCCCTATACGAAAACCAGCAGTAGAAAATTCTGTACTGATATTAGGATTAACAGTGGAGTCGTATCCAGCATAAGGGTCAAGAGTTACGCCCAAAGCAGGTAAGAACTCATCATAAGTAACTTTCTGGATTTCTGCACCTACTATTTTACGCGCCCGTTGATAAATCTCTTCATCGCGAGCAATGGGGTCTAAAGGTAAGTCTGTATGAGTAGCTTCAATAATTTCCGCAATACGGTTATGTTCCCGTACCCATAAAGTGTGCATTGATGCTAAGGCCGCATTTTCATTAGCTCTGGCATCTCCAGCAACAAAAGTGCTTGCACCAAGGACTCCTTCCATTGCCATGTGAGGAGCATTTGGAACGCCTCCCGCGGTTGGCAGCAAATCTCCTGTAGAATGCTCGGTAACTTTCAATTTTCCATTATCAAAACTGCGCAACCAGTCAGCGCGTTCTGTATCACTACCGTAGACATTACTACCATCTATCCAAGCAGTAATTTCATTGAATTGTTCGCGGGGGTTATCAGTGCTAGTGCCAGTAGTTTCATCAAATAGTGACCTGGTAACAGGAATAAATGAATCTGGTGTAAAAGTTGCATCGCCGTTAGGAATAAAAACGTTAATAGTTTCTGCTGTGTTACCTGACTGTAACTCGCTCAAGGTAACATCATGGTCAAGAAATTGTCCCCATAACCATGTATAATCACTTAAATTCCGATTGTTGAGGATAGATTCTGATTGGTTAAATATAGTATTACTAATTACTCTAGGATTTGGACCATCAGCTAATTCTTGTATTCCATCTGCATAGTTTGCTGGTGTTAAACGAAGTAAGTTTTCACCAGTTTGACCATATTCAATATTATCTAGGTTATTGTTACTACCGTCAATTGTACGAAAATTCATGTTTATACTTATTTTTTTTCAACTAAATCATTATACTTCTCAGCTTTACTAAAGTTATGCAGTTTTTCAGAATATTTGAATCAAGATATGATAAATAACCGCATAATTACTGAGAACAAATGCTATAAATAACTTTCCGGAAAGTTTAACAAATATTTATAATTTCCTTTAAAGACTCATAAAACTTATATCATGTTCGGTTTAACAGTTATAAATAATTAGGGAGGAGTCAGGAGAAAAGAATATATTAGGAGAAAGAAATGTTTTTATCACTACAGGACTTACGCATAAGGTACGAAAAACTAGGATTTGAGATTGCTATCCGTTCCGGACTGCTCCGCGAACTCTGTAGATCACAATTAGGAAAATAGGTTGTACTGCGTAAGTCCTGATATCAAATCCGGTTAATTGCACATAGAATCTGGTCATAGGATATGTCTTGATAATTTCTTCAATTACTTTAATAGATATCTCTCTAAATTCCTCACCGGAGAGTAGTTAGGGGTTGGTCTCCATCTTCCCATCTCCCCATCCCCCTATCCCCCCAACCATATAATAAGTATTCAACCGGATTTGATATGACTAATTATCCGGACACGGTGTTATATCATGTTCGGATAATCACTTATAAAAAAGTTTTTGTTTGTAGTAGGGCTTCAGCCCTATCTACAGTTCGGGCTGAAGCCCTACTACGAGCTTTAGTTATAGTAACTATTTAGCCTAACATGATATTATATCAAATCCATTAGCATTGCTATAATTGAGATAGTTAATTAGAAGTCAGAACTCAAGTATAGAAGAGAATTTAGAAAGATTTGCTAATGACTGAAGATGAAACATTATTTTATACCGAATTAAGCGAATTTAATATTACGAACCCTAACCAATAAACCAGTTTTTTCCCTGATTATTGTCTTTTAAATCAGGGAATTTTTCGATCTTAGCTAAGTTTAAGAATCAATTCTTAGACTATTAAAATTTTTTGTTATGAGTATTGTTATTATCCTATTTTAATGTTTTAAATGTCTTAATTTGATGCCCATTATTACTTCTTTCCAAAGGCACAACATCATGGAAGTGTGAGTAATCAAAATAGCGTTTACCATCAGTACCTATAGACATCAAATCCACAAAACGTTGATGCCAGATAATCTTGTCTAATGTATAAACATGACGAGTATGAATAGTTTGAGAAACAGTTTCATCTAACCCTGTAAGGGTGACAAAAAATCGAATGTCTTGATTATTTAAGTCTCTAAAGTCATTTTCAGACCAACCATACAGAGGGCTATTTTCATCAATGTGGTGCATTACTGACCAGGTAAGAGCAAGCATTGGTGTTTCAGAACGAACCAATTCTAAATCGCAGAGTCGTTGCAAAGAATGTCCTTCTGGAGTGACTTCTTGATTAAGTAATATAGTTAATCTGACTTGAGCTTCCACTATCCAGTTTTGGCGTTGGTTAGCAATCCGAAACATGAGGGTAGGTACGCCATTGTAAGGAGAAATAACTGCAACCCTACTGAAAAGAACTCGCGCTGTTGGTAATGAGAAGCGGGCAAACATTAACCCTGTAACCATTGCCATGCCGATTAAACCAATAAAAACTTCTATAGCTACTAATATATGAGTATACAGATTTGTGGGATACATTGCACCATAACCAATCGTAGCCATTGTTTGTATACTAAAAGAAAAAGCATCAATAAAAGAAGCTGGTTTAGCATTAGCAATTCCTCCATCACTTCCCAAATATAAAAAGGCAAAGAGAGTGTTAATTACAGAATAACAACTGATGATTATTACCCATAGCTGTTGCCAAGAAATTGTCATTAACCAATGGTAAAAATCACTCCAGTAAAAGTGAGTAACCCCTAACACCCTAAAATTCACAGAACCAATTTTTCTGACAACAGTTTTTTGTCTGTTTTTTTTCATTATAAAAATGCTAAAAATGATAAATTATCTTGATTGGCATTGCCAAAGCAGGGAAAATGAGTCAAACTAAAAGTTATGTAAAAAAATATCGACTATAAATAAACCCAAAAATTTAACTTAGGCAAGCTTAACAAATTATAAATAGTTAATTTATACTGACTATGGCGAATAGTGACAAGAAAAACCCTAATTATAATCCTAATAGTATACATTATATTGACCTAGATTTAGAAAAATTTGCAAATCGTCTGGCTAATAATGTGGAACGGAACACTTTTATCCAAGAAACTATTGATAATATTAGACACTATCTTCAAGTAGACAGAGTGGTATTATACTACTTTTATCGTGAGTGGAAAGGACAGGTAACGTTTGAGTCTTTGAGCGATGGGGAGCTATCAATTTATGGTTCAACAGGAGCTGATGAATGTTTTAATGATGAATATGCTGCTATGTATCAACATGGAAGAGTACGAGCAATGGAAAATATTGAATTAGAACCAATACATTCTTGTCATCGAGACTTTCTGCGTAGCATACAGGTTAAGGCTAATTTAGTAGCACCAGTTCTCAATTCTAGGAGCTTATGGGGGTTGCTAGTTGCTCATCAATGTAAGAATATACGTCCTTGGTTAAAGTCTGATATAGAAGTTATGCAAAAAGCAGCTATAACTCTAGCAACTGCACCAATTATTAGAGATAGCTAATACAGTTTCACGACAGTCAAAAGTCAAAATTCAAATTTTATCGGCTCAAAACTTTTCGCTGCGCAACATGAAAAGCGCTACAGTAATTTCAGGAAATTATTTCACATCCAAAGTTTGAAACTATTCCAAAGTTTTAAACTATTTGATTTGCAGTATTCTTTTTTCAAAATGCTAGAATTTAATTCCCTACTTTTATAAAAACTTATTTATAGGGAATTTTATCTCAATCAGAATGAGTTAATAACTCATACATAGGTGATAAGTAGTCGTGCAAAATAAATTTCCTAGTTGATAGAGAGAACAGGGAATAGGGAGAAATAATTGATAATTTATGGATAATATTGGAGATGTATAATAAAATATGTAATTAATTTTGCATAAGCACTTACCTGAATACTAACATTAAAAGCTACTCTTATTTTCGATAAATTCATCTAAATCTGGCACATTTACCCAAGTAGCAGTTAAATTAGATTCATGGGTTAAATCCATTAATAACTGGGAATAAACACCTTCTCTCAGAGATGGAACTACAGATTTTCCTGCTTCTATTGCCTGTACCCAATTATCAACTACTCGAATAAAAGGTGCAATTCTACCATCAGAATAAACTTTCGGAAAATCTAACCTTTCAGGAATATTTATTTCTGCTAAATTCTCCCCATTTTGAGAACCCCAAACTTTAAACCCATGTACATAATCTTTTTGATTATTACTACCAACAATTAAAGTACCTTTACTACCATAAACTTCTACCCAATGACCTCGCCCTTGATAGGTGACAGAACTAATACAAATTTGACAAGGAGTACCGTCTGCTAACTCTAACATAATATTACAAGTATCATCAGCATCTACTCGTTTTAATTGGTCTCCTACAGTGGGATCAGGACGAGTTTTAATAGAAGTATTAAGTTGTCCCCAAAGTTTTTTAGCAGGACCAAAGAACCAGTTAATATAATCAAAGGTATGGGAAGCGATCGCCCCTAATGCACCACCTCCTTTATCTTTTTGAGAATACCAATTCCAAGGACGACTTGGGTTAGCACGACTTGATGCTAACCAATCAATTTTAATTAGGCGTTTATCCCCCACATATCCATCTGCTAAAATTTCTGCAAATAGTTGCCAAGCAGGAATATAACGAAATTCAAAGTCCATAGTTGCTACACATTTATTCGTAGCAGCAATATGATATAATTCTTGGGCTTCTTCTGCTTTTAAAGTTGTGGGTTTTTCTAACAATAAATGTTTACCTGCTCCTAATACTTGCTTTGCCATTTCATAGTGTAGAAATGGAGGAGTAGAAATAGTTACGGCACTAACTTCATGTATAGAAATAATCTCATCTATGGTATTACAAGCATGAGGAATATTATGGTTTGATGCGATTGATTTGGCTTTTTCTAAATCTGGATTATAAACAGCTAATACTTCAGTTTTGTGATGTTCTTGTAGACCTGGTATATGTACTTTTTGACCAAATCCTGTACCGATAACTGCTACGCCAATAGTTTGATTGTTCATTGTTTGTTAGGAAGGAAGAAGGAAGAAGGAAGAAGGAAGAAGGTAAATTTTTAGTGTAAATAATAAAGTGGTTGTAGTGCGGGTATCTTGTCCGTCACGAGTGTACCTCAATGATATGAAACACACTGTATTACTGCTTAACTATTACAGCACATTTTTCCTGACTGAGGTAGACTTATGACAGGCAAGATGCCTGTGCTACAACAATAGAAATTCATATAAATAAAAATATAGGAATTACAAATTATTACTTTTGACTTTTGACTTTTGACTTTTAACTTGATCGATTACCCATTCTATTACTTGTTTCCCCAGGTTAACATTATCAAGTAAATCAATTTCTCTAATTCCTGTTGGGCTAGTAACATTAACCTCTGTGAGATAACCACCAATTACATCTATACCAACAAAATATAAACCATCTGCTATTAATTTAGGTGCTAAATACTCACAAATTTCATATTCCCTTTCTGTAATTTCTGTCTGAGCAACCCTACCTCCTACTGCCATATTTCCTCGGAATTCTTTACCAGTAGGAATCCTATTTACCGCTCCAATAGGTTTACCATTCAACATAATAATTCGCTTATCTCCTTCTTTTGCTTCTGGTAAATAACTCTGAACCATAACAGGTTCTTGACCTTGTTTGGTACTAATTTCTATCAGGGAATTAAAATTTCTATCTGTGGGTTCTAAAAATAAAATTCCCTCCCCAGCTTTTCCTCCCAAAGGTTTCAAAACTGCTGCTTCTTGTGACTCTAAAAATTCTCTAATTACCTGTTTATCTTGACTGACAATTGTCTTCGGGATTACTTTTGTAAATTGCAAAGCATACATTTTTTCATTAGCAGCGCGTAACCCTTGAGGAGAATTTATTACTAAAGTTTTTTCTGGATTAATATAGTCTAGAAGATAAGTAGCATAAAGATAAGGAATTGTTACTGGTGGATCTTGCCTCATCAATACAGCGTCCATGGACTCTAATGGTTCCAGCATAGTTTTTCCTAAGTCATACCAAGGGTTACTTGCCACCCAATGATTTTCTATCCTTTCAACTGGGATCAAATGTGCCCGCTTAATTGTTGCCCAGGTTTTACTATCAATAATAGTTAGCTGATTAATTTCCGTTATCCAAACTTCGTGACCAAATTCTTGAGCAGCTTCCATTAGTGCGACGCTACTATCGTGAACTGGGTTGAGTTTATCTATGGGGTCTATGATGAATACAAATTTCATCTTTTTTTTATTAATTAGTTCAAAATATTTTTAGTCATCAATTAGGGGGAAATAATCCTCTTAAAACAAGAATTACCCCTAAAAAATAATAAATTCCAGTAAAGTTATTTTGTTACCGAAATTAATGTTATGCTTCTAGAAATTGGTCTAGTTTCCCTTGAGCTTCTAATCTATGTAGCTCATCACAACCACCAATATGTTGGTCATTAATAAAGATTTGGGGCAAAGAACGACGGCCATTTGCTCTCACGGCCATCTTTTCCCGTTCTACATCATCCCCATCTATGGCGTATTCTTGATAATTTACTTGTTTTTTCTCCAAAAGGGCTTTAGCACGAATACAGAATGGACAACTTGACCAGGTGTAAATTTCTACGTTAGCAGACATAATTAATTACTCATAAGCAATATTTCTTAACTGATTGTAATATTAACTTGCTGTTTGGGAATGTTTTTAGATTTTAGATATTTTTTTCTGTCTTTATACTAGCTATAGCAATCAGAAATCAGATGTGAGAATTGAAGTGTTTCTTAAAAGAATAGAGTTTAGCAGTTATATTATATCAAATCCGGTAGCATTGGTATAATTAAATAGTTAATCTAGGAGTCAGGAGTCAGGAGTCAGGAGGGAAGAGAATTTAGAAACATTCGCTCTTGGATGAAGATGAAAATTTTTTTTATACCGAATTAACCGGATTTGATATTATTCATATATATTCATTTTTCCCTCTACCCTGTTCCCCGTTCCTCACTCCCTATTCCCTAAAAATCTCCAATCTCTCACCACTCAAATCATGTTGCTATAGATATAGATACTAGGAAATTAATTAGGGTTTGCTGATTAAATCTAAAAGCATTTATAGATAAAGCTTTTAGCCTTTTTAAGTCTGGAAAAAGTACCTGGTTTTTAGCTCTTGATAGTCAAAAAGTTAGGATTTTGGGTTGACCATAGCAGAAAAATCAAGGGCTAATTCTTCCTCCTGCCTCCCCGCTCATTCCCCATTCCTCCTGACTCCTGACTCCTGACTCCTGACTCCTACCCTAACCACGAATACTTTTTTCAGCAAGCTCTAATTAAACTTCAATACAATGTCCTTGAAATTAGACATATACCCTCCTATCTTAAACGAAGAGGATGAATCCTCTGGAGTTATTTTAGTCCTCCAGGGACTTGAAATAGACAAGTCAAAGTATGTTGCCATAGCATCCGAGTTGAGTCAGGATAAATTCTGGGTTATTGTACCCAACTGCTTTCCTGCCGGAAGAAATTACCTTTGTCCAGATGAGAGTTCTGTAGCAAAGGTTCTTTCATCGCTGGACTTTTCAAAGTTTCAGGCTCTTGAAAAAGCTCTTCAAAGGGGAGTTGTGTTGCTAGGGCATTCGGCTGGTGGAATAGCTGCCTTCAGAAGTAATGAGGCTAATTCTTCAGAATTACCCTATAAACTAATTGCGATAGTTACTTATGGTTCAAACGCCCCATCCAATAACAAGATTACCAGCCCATTACCTCCTCTGCTGATGCTATCTGGGGAAAAAGACTCAGTAATTACTTCTGAAATTTCGAGAACTGCATTTGAGAGAATATCAGCATCAACAAAAACCTTCATTGAGTTGGCAGGGCTTAACCACTACAGCATAAATGACTCTCCTCAACCTATTGGTCCCCCTACTGAGGATAATATAGCTGATTTCTCTAATCAAGACTCGGTTAGGCTGATATCCTCTGTTGTTAGCTCATTTGTCCGTTCTGTTCAAGCCCAACAGGAGAACTGGCTGAGTTGCCTCGATCAAGACATTGTTGAAGCGATCGTGTATTCTGAATACAAATGCTAGATTGACCATTACGCATAAACCATATATGTAGTGTTCAAAAACTGTAACGGTATAGTTTTTTGCGCTATATGTAGTACTCATGCGTAAGTCCTGATTTTTTTGTAATTATCATATAGCCAACACATCAGAAGATTCGCACTGCTCTCTTCTACAGTGTGCGTTCATCGGAAAAGGTAGAGAATACAGAAAATTGTAGAATTCAACAACCTCTAGAGAAGTTCCATGGAACTTCCCTAAATTATGGGTGGTTGACTATGAAGCAATAACATAATCAATAAGCTGCGCGAGTCGTTGACGCAAAGTTTCTAAACCAAGTCCCTGAGCAGCAGAAATAAATACCGCCATGGGATATTCTTCGTTAGCGAATCTTAAAGTATCTCCATCTACTTCATCAATTTTGTTAAAGGCAACTAAAGCAGGTCCTGGAGTTTCAGGCATTTCTGCTAAAATAGTCATCACAGAACGTATTTGACTTTGCCAAGCGGGATGAGACAGATCGACTACATGAAGCAAAGCATCTGCATCTGTAACTTCTTCCAGAGTTGCCCGAAAAGCATCCACCAGAGTAGGAGGGAGTTCGTGAATAAATCCCACCGTGTCAGTAATCACAATTGTAGTTGGTTTACCAGTAACAGTTTCAGGAACAGTCAGACGACGAGTAATAGGATCTAGAGTAGCAAACAATTTGTCTGCTGCATAAACTTCTGAATTAGTAAGTGTATTTAATAATGTAGATTTACCAGCATTCGTATATCCTACTATTGCGACTGTTGGTACTTCTTGACGTTGACGATGTTGGCGAAGACGGGAACGATGCGCTTGTAACTGATTTACCTCTTTCTGCAACCGAGATATGCGTGCATTAATTGCCCGACGTTCTGTTTCTAACTTAGTTTCACCAGGTCCCCTAGTACCAATACCACCACCAAGACGAGACATTGCTTCACCTCTACCCGTCAGACGAGGAATAGTATATTCTAGTTGAGCAAGTTCGACCTGTAATTTTCCGGCGCGAGACTGAGCGCGTTGGGCAAAAATATCCAGAATAACCTCGGTACGATCTACAACTCTAACACCAATTTTTGTTTCTAGGTTGCGTACTTGCGCAGGAGACAAGTCGCGGTCAAATACAACGAGGTTAGCTCCCACAGTTTGAACGCTCAGAGCAATTTCTTGAACTTTACCCTCTCCTACGACTGTCTGGGGATGGGGATGAGATCGCTTCTGATGTACTGTCTTTAAAACTTGACCTCCAGCAGTATCAACAAGTCGAGCTACTTCTGCCAATCCATCTTCAAATTGCTGATTAGTCATTTTATCTATTTTTAGCCCCACCACCACCACTAAATCTTGCTCAGAATCAACTTCTTGAGCAATAAATTCTCGCTCAAATTCTGCTTCCAATCCATCAACCAAGTCGATAAAGTCTTGCTTGGCAAGCATATCTAGACTCAGAGGAGGTGAAATACTCCAAAACTTCAACTCTTGAAGATCGCTATTTTCACGTTCGTGTGCAGGAATGGGTAATAGGTGAGCTAGATAAGTTTGTTTAATGTAACCTGTTGCTCCTCCGCCACGACGTTTAAACCCTTCACCTGTGAGGGTTAGCATCACCATAGCATCAAGTCGTTGAATCACCATTGCAGTCAGAGCAGCTTCGGAAGGCACTTCTGTTTTCAGGTTAGTAGCGATACAACGAATACCACTCAGACGACCTGCACCATAACGGGGTAATTCCAGAGGTGGAATTTGGGTTTGGCGCGGTGTGCCAATTCCCACCCGGATAATTTGTCCCCTACGATTAATGTATACGCAGACTGGTTGGCCAACTTCTGTACTGATAGAGGCTACTCTTTGGGCAAATTCGGAGGTAGTTAAGCGATCGCCTGGTAATCGCTGGTGATATAACTTTTGCAGTTGTTTAAGTTGGTTAGATTTTAGACCTTGCAGATTTCCGTAGATGGTTTCGATAGGCATTCCTAGCCACGTTTTTGTGGCCCCTCTTTATACTACATTGACTATTATAAATATTCAATTATAATCAAAATTTTTTAAATCAACATAATTTTTTTCTTACTATATGATATATCAAAGATGATTTGATAGGACAAGTAAATATAGCAGTTCTTTAATATAAGAGGTACAGTTTTAGATCCCCCCCGCCCCCCTTTTTAAGGGGGGAGCCAAAAAAAAGTCCCCCTTTTTAATGGGGATTTAGGGGGATCGTGAATGTAGTTCATAACTGTGGGAATTGCTATATGTTTAATTTCTTAATGGAAAACTCTTCTCCACCAACTGTTCAAGAAATTGCTTTTGCTTTTCGTCGTTGGGGTTGGGTTGGTTTTTGGGTACAAATAGTATTTGCTTTTATTCCTATTATCATTTTGATATTTGCCCTATTTTTTACTAATAATCCTGACTATACTAGACCAGGAAATTTATACATAGGAGAATTTTTAGCCTTTGGTTGTCTATCAGCACTCATTTTTACTATTTACTGGTGTTTTCGTTATGTACAGTTATCTAAAAAGCTAGAAAATCCCCAAATGCGCCCTCCAAAAGCAGACGTAATTCAATGTTTATGGATTGGGTTAATTGCTAATATTTTAGGAATGCTTTGTGCAATAGTAGTTGCGATGGGTAAAGTAGCAACCTTGTTATGGCAAATGTTATCTATTCCCCAAGGAGCCTCAGTAATTAGCACTCCTGGAAGTAATCAAGCCATAATTAACAGAGGTACTTTAGTTGTACCTTTAGATATGGTAGGGGTACAAGCGATGTTAAGTACCATTGCTGCTGAGTTAGTGGGTATTATAGTTGCTTTGTGGCTCTTAGGTTTAGTTAGTCAACATCATTCTCAGCATTCTTGACATAAGAAAAGAGGGAACAGGGAAAAGAGAACAGGAAACAGAGAACAGAAAACAGGGAAGAATAATCGATCATTTCTGGATAAGAATGATTTTACTTTTTATTTTTGGAGATGTCTAATAGTCAAAAGTGAGTAAATTATCAGTAGTGAAGTAAAAATCAGTCCTTAATGACTCTTAAATCTCATTTTCCTGTCTTGCTAAACTAACTTAATGTTTTCCTACTCCCCTACTCCTTACTTAACTTAATTTAATATTGAGACAGATCCCATTTTGGATCTATTACAGTGTATAATAAAGATAAGTGGGGCACAATGTAAACCTCACTATAAAATCCTGCCAAGGGAATACCCTCAGTGAAGTTCCGACTGCCTTAATTGAATATGGGAAACTATCACTGTTGAGCTTTTCGGCTGTCGCCGACATGAAACGCTGCGCTACATTAAACACGACATAAAAAGCGTAGTTCCTTCAAAAGAGGCAAGCGATAGCGTCAATGACAGGAGCATCACAGACGATTAAATTCTCGTTGACTGGAGGTAAAAAATATGACTGAAAGATTATACTTGTTAATTTCTGGCTCAGTTTTTGCTCTAGTTGGATTGTTTCACCTAATAAGGCTTATATATCAGTGGTCTATTCAAGTAGGAGTTTTAGGGATTCCACAATGGCCATCATTGTTAGCTATTGTAGTTGCTGGCTTCCTATCAATCTGGGCTTTTCGTGTAGCTAGTTATCTTAGCAGTTCTCCTAGTTCTTCTCACTGAGTTAACAGTCCTAAACTTATTCTAAATTTATCTAGACTACAGTTAAGCCTAAATTTTCCAGGTTTTATATTATGTGCCCCCTTCGGGGGAGCTACGAATTGCGGTTAAATAGTTATTATAATTAAAGTTCGTAGTAGGGCTTCAGCCCGAACTGTAGATAGGGCTGAAGCCCTACTACAAACCATATACTTTATTATAAGTGATTATCCGAACATGATATTAGTCTGGATATAGTCATTTGAAAAAGTTAACACACAACTGATAGTGTATAAATATTTATATATTTACGCTATCAGTAATGTAGAAAATTTTTGGTAACACAAGCATCCTACTTGTTAGAGGCTAGAAGCCTCTGTTATAAATGTACCTCACCATCCTCAAAAGTGCTGTAATTTATGGTTCTTAATTTCTACCTTTCCCCATATTCTCCACACTTGTTTGATATCAAAGGTAAAAAACCTACTTTTGTAATCTTCCCCCTCTTCCTCCTCTTCCCTCTCTCCCCCCTCTCCCGATCAAGGATACTTTGGTAGCAAAGGAGAGTTATTTTTTGAAATTGAACGGTATTACTTACTCCGCAAGCGATAACAAATCGCTTTATCAAACTTAACTACTTCAAAATTATCATCAATATTAATCGTTGTTTCTCCTCCTCCTAGAAATAAATAACCGTCAGGTTCTAATAACTGTCGAACTTGGAAAAGAATATTTTGCTTGGTCTTAATATCAAAATAAATTAATACATTTCTTAAAAAGATTAAATCCATTTTTGGTAAACTATTCCATGTTTTACATAAATTTAATTGCTGAAATACTACCTGATGACGAATTTCCGGAATTATTTCCCATTCCTTTCCCTGTTGCTGAAAATATTTATTCCGCAAATTAACTGACAATCCTCTATTAATTTGATGCTGATTATAACGTCCAGTTCTTGCTAATTTTAGCATTTGCTCAGAAATATCAGAGGCAATAATTGAAACATTCCAATTGTTAATTATGGGAAAATGTTCTTGTAATAAAATTGCTATACTATAAGGCTCTTGACCAGTAGAACAAGCAGAAGACCAAATATTAAGAGAACGTTCTATTTTTCGCTTATTTATTAATTCTGGTAAGATGAATTTTTGCAGAGCTTCAAAAGGATAATTATCCCGAAAAAAAAATGTTTCAGTCGTCATCAAAGCTTCAATTACCCGTTCATGTAAATCATTCCCAGGATAAATCCGCAGTTTAGCAATTAATTGACTCACAGAATTAAGCTTTTCTGAACTAGCTATAGGTGCCAAACGAGACTCAACAAAATAAACCTTATCATCTGGTAAAACAACCGATGTTTTTTTGTCAAGAAGTTGACGAATATATTCAAAATCAATAGAATTAATAGCCATAATTATAGAGTAGAGAGCCAGGAAAAAGCTTGTATTAGGGCTAAATCCCTAATTCATAGATAGGGCTAGAGCAATTCTACAAACAAAAATTTTTTATTACTTTTTATCCCGAGATAATACCAGTATATAAAATTATAGCGGTTTTCACAAAGGTAGACTACAAAATTTATTCCTTCTCTCCTAGATAACTAAAGCCTTCTTTCTTCTTCCTTTAAACCTAAATCTCTGTACTCTATATTAATGAAAACTGCTATAAGATAACAATGGGAAAAAATCTTCTACTTTCTGCTTTCCTAAAATATTTGTATGGGTTTGGTCTCCAAAGACATTCAAATATACATGATATAAATAATTCAGGTTGAAAGTATATTATTTTTAGTCAAAAAACAGCAAAAAAATTCCTTTTAGTCAATCCTATTCTTTTTAAGAATAGGTAATTGTTAATTTCTGAAATAAAAATGCTGAAATTATTCTTCCTGTTTCCTAATTTCAAGAGAATTTTACTCATAACCACGGATAGGAATTTTATGTTAATTAGGACTTATACAGAAGCCGGGTTTATCGAGAAAATTTCCTGATTTGAACAACAATCTAATGTTGGGTTGAGGAATCGAAACCCAACCTACTGGATTGTTTCATCTTAAATGATGCAATAGAAAGTTGGTCTGAGATTGCTTCACTGGCGTTTGCTATCGCAAAGCTGCGCTAACGCAATGACAAATCTAATGCACAGTTTTAGCTGAAACAGTCCACTACTACTCCCAATTCCCTCATAAATTAATTCTACCCATAATCTCTTCAGCTAATTTATTTAAAGGCAAAATCTTATCGGCAAGTCCCGCATTAGCAACCATTCCTGGCATTCCCCAGACCACACTACTAGCTTCATCTTGGACTAAAACTTGTCCTTCCACTTCACGAATAGAAGCACAACCATGTAGTCCATCTTGCCCCATACCTGTTAATACAACTCCAAGTACACCGCCTTGATAAAGTTTGGCCACCGAACGAAACAAAACATCTACCGCCGGACGACAGGAATTTTCAGGAGGGGTTTGTGTCGTCTGAATGCGAACCTGTGTACCTTCCCTCACTAAAACAATATGATAATCCCCTGGTGCAATCCAAGCTTCTCCAGATTTAATCACATCTCCGTCTTTCGCTTCATGGACGGAAATTTGACATTGAGAAGATAGCCTTTCTGCTAACCGGGTGGTAAATACAGGAGGCATATGTTGGACAATGACAATAGGAACCCTCAAATTTGCCGGAAATCTAGGTAAAAGCTCAGATAAGGCTTCAGGTCCTCCTGTAGAAACCCCAATAGCTAGAATCTCTACTTTGGAGGACAAGAACCGAGTGGGAGTCTTTCTTTGCTCTGAAGTAATAGGTGGAGCTAAAGACTGTTTGGGCAAACTACCTCCACGGCCACAGAAAACTTGAATTTTAGGAATTAATTGTTTTCGGATGTATTCAAGAGCTGCCTCTTTGCTGCCCATATTAGCAGGTTTAGTAACGTAGTCATTAGCTCCTAAAGTTAGAGCATCCAATGTAGCCATTGCCCCTCGTTCAGTAATAGCACTAAACATAATTACTGGGAGTTGTTTATAGGTTTGTCTAATTCTTCTTAAAGTTTCTAAACCATCTATTTCTGGCATCTCCACATCAAGTATGATGAGGTCAGGGTTAACTTGGGGAATCTTTGCTAAAGCGATGTGGCCACTTGGAGCTACACCTACTACTTCTATCTGATCTGACTCAGATAGTACATTGTTTACCATTCGGCGAACAATTACCGAATCATCAACAATGAGAATACGGAGTTTAGGCATAATAACTCAATCATAACTTTGATTTTTTCTCCAGCCTCTCAGCATGGAAATTTTGGGAATTACTTATATAATTTCACGGAAGTTAAAAGTTAGTAGGGGGGATTTTCTACGGAATCCTCGGCAAATGTGAATCACCTGTACAAAAAATTGTATACGCTTAAAACTTTGAGAATACAGTAACTTGAGGAAATTATTTCATATAGTTTGAAACTATTTTTGACATCTTTATTTAAGGTGAATTGGTATTACTACTTATTTATCTACTTAATGAGTGAAGTATTGAGAGTTTTAGTGCTTTGCTCAAGCACTGGAGTAGGATATTCATGCGGAAAGCAAGATAGTCCCTCTGGCAAACAATTGAATCTTTTCAAATGTGATGGATCAAGATTCTCCTACTAGAATCTAATTTTCATTTAATACTTATGGAAACAAAATATGGCTTTAATTCTAATTGCAGATCAATCCCCACAAGAAAGAAAAAAACTTCGCAACATGGTTGAAGAATTAGATCATATTGTTGTTGAAGCAGATGAGGTTAACTATACAAAAGACTTGATTGAAGTCCATCCTATTGATTGTGTTTTACTGGATAAAAAAATGGTAGACGAAAGTGAATTACAACTTTTTTCTCTCCTAGAAAAGCTAAAAATTCCGGCGATCGCCATTTCTGATGATAATATAGAAACTCCTCGAGGAGCTTTTACTATTGTACCACATTCTCTGTCCCCTAATCAATTAGCAGAATTTCTTGCCATTGCTCTTAGTCAAGATACTTCTTTGAAGTTAAATCATACTCCTAATTCTTCTGTTTTATCCTCTACTCAACCCTCATCTTCTAACGAGAATGGGCAAAATATTTTCAGTATTCAAACTTTGCAAAATCTCTTAGCTATTGCCATTGATAAAGCTGGAGTAACCCTGAATGAAATGACTGATTTTCCTATTATTTTCCAAGATACTAAAGTAGAAGATATGAGTTATGAAAACTTACAAAAACAATTAACTAAAATTTTTGGCAATGAAAAAATTTGTGTGACTCAGTTACCATTTTTTGGAGGTTTTTCAGGAACATCTCAACTATTTTTTCTCGCAGATAGTGCTAAAATTCTCACAGAAGTATTAACAGGAGAAGAAGCTGGTAGTGAAGATTTTGAGCAAGCACAAATGGAAATGTTAACTGAAATAGGGAATGTGGTTTTAAATACTGTTATGGGAACTATGAGTAATGCAATGACAAAAAACCTAGAATATTCTGTTCCTCAATATTTAGAAGATACTCTCGATCACCTTTTAGAAAATATGATCAGCTCTTCTGCTCAGACTATTCTCTTAGCACAAGCTCACTTTACAACTGAAGAAAATGAAATCAAAGGAGATATTATTCTTTTCTTTCAAGTTGCTTAATTGTTTACAGAACTTATGTATTCAAAAGCTAAGTACAGGACAAACATTGAAGAACCTGGCAAAAATCAGATTCATATTGTTCTAATCTACATTCCACACTTCATAGTGTAGTATAAAAAGATACATTAATCATCATCAGAATTTTAGCGCACAAATTAATTGTCAAGTGAGCCTTAAAGTATTGTTGATGAACCTAGTACCGCTACGCGGAATTCTGAATTCAGAATTCAGAATTCTGAATTCAGAAGTTTTGATTGGTAAGGCTTTGAGTATTTTTTCACTGGTAACATATTTCCGTCATCCTGCACTAGGAGTTCTGTTGGCAGGAGAAAACATAGGAGTAAATATACTGCCGTCGAGAGCATCAATCAATTTTCTCAATTCAGGTATTGCGCTCGTCATCTGGGCGGTGCTCCAACTCTCCTTAATCGATTATTTATTTGACTTTGAAACAGCCCTGCCCTTTTAAGCTATGCTTTATAAACATCTTTCTTAACATAAAATTTGACATGCGCAGAGAAATTATGAATTTGCTATTCAATGGATATTTAGGAAGAATAAATGTATTTAAAAATACGTTTTTTTTCCTGCAAGCCGTAATGAATGCGCTCACTCTGCCCCCACCCCCCCATCTCCCCATCCCCCCATCAGAAAAGGGTTTTAGGAGTTCCTTATAAGGAATAGCCTTTTAAGGGGATGAAAAAAATAAATTTCAGCATTTCAAACCTCTAGCTTCAGTCTGAGGTACTGATAACTGATAACTGATAACTAAAATGACCCAAATTCTTAAAGCAACTACCCAATTTAACTTAGTCGATCATGTTCCCGTTGGTTTATGCCTACTCCGACAAGATTTTGTTGTCCTATGTTGGAATCGTTGTCTAGAAAATTGGACAAAAATTTCTAGGCAGGAAATCATAGATCGAAATCTTTTAGACTTTTTTCCTCACCTCAAACAACCCAAATATCAAAGTCGTTTCCACCAAGTTTTTTCGGGAGGATTTCCTGCTATTTTTTCTCCTCAATTACACCCTTCTTTAATTCCTTGTTTCCTTCCCAATGAACAAAGAAGAATTCAACAAACTACCGTTAATGCTATTCCCAATGATGATGGTAATGGTTACTATGCTTTAATGTCTATTCAGGATATTACTGATTTGACAGATCGTATCCAAATTTATCAAGAAGAACTGAAAAAACGCCAATCAATACAAAGAGAATTAGAACGTTCTAATGCTGAATTAGAAAATTTTGCTTACCTTGCTTCCCATGATTTACAAGAACCTTTACGAATGGTTACCACTTTTACTCAAATGTTAGGCCAACGTTACAAAGATAAATTAGATGCAGATGCTAATCAAATTATCGATTTTGCGGTAGATGGAGCTATGCGAATGCAGTCTCTAATCCACGATTTACTCGTATACTCAAGGGTAGGTAGGCAAGGCCAATCTTTTGAACTAACTGATTGTGAAGAGGTTTTGGATACAGCGTTAAGTAATCTTCAGTTGTTGATAGAAGAAACTAATACCAATATTTGCCAAGACTCCTTACCTACTGTCATGGCAGATAAGTCCCAATTAGTTCAACTATTTCAAAATATCCTCAACAATGCTATTAAGTATCGTAGCGAAGAGCAACCAAATATTAAAATAGGCGTTCGTTCAGAGGATGGCTATTGGCTATTCTCAATTAAGGATAATGGTATTGGTATTTCTCAGCAGTATTTTGAGCGAATTTTTCTGATTTTTCAACGATTACATACCAGACAAGAATATCCAGGAACAGGCATTGGATTAGCAATATGCCAGAAAATAACTCAACGTCATCAAGGGAAAATTTGGTTAGAGTCAGAATTAGGAAAAGGTTCAACATTCTATTTTACTATTCCTCAATTTATGTCAGCTATGTCAGAATAGGGACTTGCGCAAAAATAAAGTACCAGTTAAACAAGCTGTACTTAATAAATAGTAAAACCTGATTGGTACATTAATAAACCGCAAGTCCCATAGATGTATTTTTAAACTCTATATTAGAGATTTAATGCTCAATTTTGTAATTAAAATAATGGTTCAAAAAATTAAAGAAATTAATGTCCTATTAGCAGAAGATAATCCAGGAGATGTGTTTATTATCAAAGCAGCTCTCAATGAAAATGGTATCCCTTGTCAACTAGCTGAGGTATCAGATGGGGAAGAAACTATGAAGTTTCTTTATCAAGAAGGAAATTATAGCAATTCTATTCGACCTAATGTAATTATACTAGATTTGAATCTTCCTAAAAAACATGGATTTGATGTCTTGAAAGAAATTAAAGAAAATGAGGAATTAAAAACTATTCCTATCGTTATTTTAACCTCTTCCAAATCGGAAAAAGATATTCTTAAAAGTTACTCTCTCCATGCTAGTTGTTATCTGACTAAACCCGTTAATTTGTCAGAATTTACGGCAACAATCAAATCTTTAAAAAACTTTTGGTTTAAATTTGTGCAACTTCCTTGAATTTCTAACTACTTTTTAGTAAGCATTTCCTGCGTAATGCTACGCAAACAGCGGTCATATATCAGCTATCAGCTATTTTTTAAAGACGAAGTAAAATTGAAAAATTGAGCAAAAATTCTAAGTTACTGTCAAAGTAGATTAGCTAATATTTTTCCTATTTCTGCTAGAAATATATCCAAAGATGTAGGTATATCTGCTTAAACTTCTGTTTAAGCTTCTATTGCCTAGAAATGACTAAGGATGTATGATAAACAAGAGAGAAAAGCTAGAGATAAGAAATGATGAACCAGCAGTTAATTTCGATTCTTCTTGTAGAAGATAATTTAGGAGATGCTTTTTTCCTGCAACAACTTTTGAAAGAATCTCAAATTAGTAAGTTTCAGGTAAGTCATTTTGATTATTTAGCAAAAGCTATCTCTCATCTAGAAAATGCAAGTTTTGATGTAATTTTATTAGATTTACTTTTACCAGATAGTCAAGGATTAGAAACCCTTTTAAACATTCAACAGAAAGCTGACAATATTCCTATTGTGATCTTAACAGGAATGAACGATGAAGAACTAGCGATGGAAGCTGTGAGAAAAGGAGCGCAGGATTATCTGATTAAAGGACAATTCACAACCGATATTTTAACTCAATCAATTCGCTATGCAATTGAGCGAAAAATCATACAAAAAGAACTGAAAAAACGCACAGAACAATTAGAACAAAGCAACCAAGAACTGAAAAAAAGAACACAGGAATTAGAGGCGGTTAATAAAGAATTAAAAGCGTTTAGTTATACTGTTTCCCATGATTTACGCAATCCTCTAACCAATGTAAAAGGAATTCTCTTTCTTTTGCAAGAAAAACATAAAGATAGGTTTGATACCCAAGATGAAGAATGGCTTGATATAATGAATCGAAGCTGTAATCGAATGAATCAACTGATTCAGGATTTAATGTTATTTTCTCATGTTGAAAAACAAAAGGCTTATTTGAGTGATGTTAATTTAAGTTTATTAGCTAATCAAATTATTCAGCAATTAGAGATGAAATATTCTGACAAAAAGGTAGAAGCTATTGTTGAATCTAATATTATGGCAGTGGCAGATGAAAATCTTATGTATATTGTTCTCGAAAATCTATTAAGTAATGCTGTGAAGTATAGCCAAAAACAAGAAAAAGTTAGAATTGAAGTGGGAAGTTTTTTTAATCATGAGTCACAAGAATTAGAAAATAATCAAGGTGAGGAAATATCCCAAAAACAGTTAGCGTATTTTGTTGCTGATAATGGAGTAGGTTTTGATATGAAAAATGCAGATCAACTCTTTATTCCCTTTGAGCGGTTACATAATAAAAATGAATTTGAAGGTACAGGAATTGGGCTGGCAACTGTGCAACGAATTATTAAACGTCATGGGGGAAAAATTTGGGCGAATTCAGAAGTTGGAAAAGGTTCAACTTTCTATTTTACTATTCCTAATTATTCTCAAACATTGGTTTCATAGAATTCAAAATTCAAAAGTGAGAATTGAATGGCTTAATTTAGGATTCAGAATTTAGAAATAAAGTTGAATTATTACAATAGACATCTCCAAATAATAAAATCCATTATCAATTATCCATTATCAATTATCCATTATCAATTATCCATTATCCAT
>NZ_JBNHER010000007.1:0-48371 GCF_050015975.1 Dapis purpurea BLCC-M126
TCTCCCGCTCTTGCAGAGCCGCTAACGCTAACGGCATATCCAATCGACCAAGAGAAAAGTGCTAGGATATTTCCTTATCTTCAATTCCCGAACGGTTTTAACCAGAGGTAATTATCAATTATCCATTATCAATTATCAATTAATGAAGTCTTTCTCATAGCTCACATTTGCTAACTGTAATCTAGTAGTGGCGCATCAAGCTTGAAAATGTGGGTTAAAAAACCTAACCCCCCAACCCCCTTCCCTTGCAGGGAAGGGGGAGTATCTATCCCCTCTCCTTGCAGGAGAGGGGTTCGGGAGAGGTCTTCTTTACTCTAGACACGCTACTACTGGTGAGAGCAGTGGTGGTGCGTTATGGCAAATTGATTAACCATGGCAAGGAAAAGAAAATCCTGGAATGCCTAATGCACCCTAGTGGAGCGACTTAATTGCACCTTTCTCATAGCTAACACTTACAAACCTTCATATTTCTGTAGCAAAACCACCGCATAAGCAGCAATACCTTCTTCTCTACCTACAGGACCTAATTTTTCATTAGTAGTAGCTTTAATACTAACTTGACTTGCTTCTAGTTCTAAAGCAGTAGCAAGGCGCGATCGCATTTTCTCTATATGTGGTTTCAGTTTAGGACGCTCTGCCACTACTACTGAGTCAATATTACTAATTTGCCAGCAAGCAGCCTTAACTAAATGATTGACACGATTCAATAAATCTATACTATCAGCCCCTGCCCATTTTGGATCGCTCGGAGGGAAGTAATGGCCAATATCACCTAAACTTAAAGCACCTAACATTGCATCCATAATGGCATGGGTCAGAACATCCGCATCACTATGACCAATAAGTCCCATTTCATGGTCAATTTTGATTCCTCCCAAAATTAATGGTCTTTCTCGCCCTAATTTATGAATGTCGTAGCCATTACCTATACGAAAGTTCATATTTTTAACTATTACTTAATAGAAAATAATTGTTTAACTATTGTATAGTATATCTTGCGATGTAAAAGCAGTGTTTTTTTGAATTAATTGTATTGCTATTAGAGGTAAGTTGTGAACATTTCATTCACTCAAAAAGTATCATTCACTAATGATTTTTTTCTAGCAGAAGATGAGGGAGGAATTTTTGTAGTTAATGCTGAACAAGAAGGTGAAGATTTTCTCTTGGATGATGTAGCAGCTCAAATGTTATTTGCTTTAATAGGATCTGAGTCTATTCAAGAAGCTTATGAGGATATCTTAGAATTAGAAGAAGTCGATCCAGAGGTATTGAAAAATGATTTGTTAGAATATATTGAAGATTTAACAAATGACGGAATTATTAAAGTTATCGATCAAAAAAAAGGTCTATCTATTGCTGAAGAAGATGAAATATATATCAATTCTTAAGTCTGATTTAGGTAATAAAATTCTAGGTTTTAGCGAAAAAGCATCTCGTTGATCTAGGGGAGCAAGATGCTCCCACTGCTGAACAATGAATCTGAATAAGGAACCGCTAGAATTTTTCTCAAAAAAAATAGGATAACTTATACCAATTTAATAAATGTTTATTACAAATAGACAGGGTATTTTTTAGGAGTCAGGAGTCAGGAGTCAGGAGTCGTATGGGAATAGCTTCGATGCTTTTTTTTAGTTCATAAATCATCTTTTTAGTCAAAGGGACATCTCCTGTAAAATCTTTTTATCGTCCTTATTATTCGTAACATTCTTGTTTCAAAATGGTATTAGCTAATATTTGAATAACTTGTAAATCCTAGAAATCCTATATATATTTTCTTACTATAATAATCTACAGGAATAAGATAATATCAATCTTAACTGATGTAAAAAGTTGATAATCTAATCTAACCTTTCTGTATTACCTCCTGAAACCCAACCTATACGATCGCTCCCATCATCTACTCTAACTTTTTGCCACCTCTTATCAGAACTCTCTTCCAAAACTATAACTTCCTCTTGATAAGAAATACCTCCTATCCTATTAGAATTTCTACTAGGAGTATCCCGAAGAATCAAACCAATAGGTTCTACCACAATAGCCCTATAAGTTCCTGGATCTAATTCATTTGCTGATTTTGTAGTGTTCGTTGTTTGAGGAGATGTACTAACTTTTTGGACTACAGGTTTTTCATTTTTAAATATTGGTTTTTCAGGCATTCTTGTGAGTTTAGCTGCAAAATATAGAACTGCTGCTGCGCTAGCTCCAGCTAGTAACAGTATTGCTAAAATAAACCCTACTAAAAATTTGAAGAATCCATACAAATTCATAACTTTTCATTGTTTTTTAAAGGTTTAAATAAAAAAAAATTTGGTATCTAAAACAGAGAATAGGTAATAGGCAGCAATTTGAAAGAGAAAAACATTTTTATTATTTCTGGCTAATTTATGAGACTTGATATAATATCAAATTTCTTGTTACCTAACATCTAGAAATTTTCACCTTATTAGTCAGAGATTACTTTTGACTTTTGACTGTCAGATGTGCGTCTTACATTCTGTCTGTTGGCGAAGCGTTTCCGCAGGAAATGGATACCTCACCAATTAGCACTCGATGCCTGACTTAGTTATAGCGCATAATAGCTATACTTAAAACTTTTTGAAGCCATCATATCTAGAAGCAAGACGTGCTTTACCTGCCCCTGCCCAATCTTGTAAAAACTTAATTTGTTCTTCAGCAGTTCTAGCTAAAGGAATAATTTGACTAGCAGACTCCAAGATATCTTCAGTAGTAAACTCACGATTTTGACTAAACCCAATGTGCATAGCTTCTACTATAGATTGTTCTATTTCTGCACCAGAAAAATCTGGAGTTTCATAACCTAGCCTATCTATATCATAACTCTTAATATTATGAGGTCTTAACCTAGATAAATGTACTTCAAAAATAGCTTTTCTTTCTACCTGATTAGGTAAACCAACAAAAAATATTTCATCAAACCTACCTTTTCGCAATATTTCTGGTGGTAAAGCTTGGATATTATTAGCAGTAGCTACCACAAACACAGGAGATATTTTTTCAGCTAACCAAGTAATAAATGTACCAAAAACACGACTCGTAGTGCCAGAATCTCCTTGACTTTTAAATCCTGCAAAACCTTTATCAATTTCATCTATCCAGAGAACACAAGGTGCCAAAGCTTCAGCAATAGAAATCATCTGTCGGGTACGAGACTCCGACTCTCCTACTAAACCTCCAAATAAACGGCCCACATCCAAACGTAATAAAGGTAAATGCCAATGATGAGCGATCGCCTTAGCGGTAAGAGATTTACCCGTACCTTGTATTCCTACTAAAAGTAAACCTCTGGGATGAGGTAAACCATATTGTCTTGCTTGTTCAGAAAATGCCCCTCCCCGTCGCAACAACCAATCTTTTAAATTGTCCAAACCCCCAATATCGGAAATATTTTCATGGGCAGGATAGAAGTCTAGTATTTGAGTTTGCCGAATAGTTTGGCGTTTTTCTTCTAAAATTAGATCGACATCATCAAGCTGTAATTCTCCGTGGGTAGCGATCGCCTTAGCCAAGACTCTTCTAATTCTTTCAATAGATAATCCTTGAGCTGCCCTAACCACTTCATCTAATAAACGTTTCTCTAAAGATTGACCCATTGCCACTAACAAACGTTCTACCTCTTGAGAAATTTCTTGACTATTTGGTAGTGGAAATTCTATTATTGTAATAACTTCAGTTAAATCCTCTGGAACTGATATTTCAGGAGCCAGAATAACTATATTTTTGGGTTGAGATTTTAATTTTTTCACCAAATTTCTTAGCTTTCTAGAAATAGAAATATCTTCCAAAAATCTTTGAAAATCTCGCAATACAAATATTGCCGGAGCTGATTCCGGCAACTTTTCCACAAGTTCTAAACCTTGAAGAGGATTTCTTTTGCCAAAACCTATATCATTAGGATTATTTTGATATCCTTCCACAAAATCCCAAACATATACTGCTCTATTACCTTGTTTTTTTGCTGATTCAATAATTGCATTTTCTAGTCGTTCTTCTTCCCTTGTCTGGATATAAATTATTGAGTACCGCGAACGTAATAGTAGTTCAAACTCTGCTTGAAAATTCATAATATTTTTTTTTCATTCCCCAGTTATATCATGTTTGATTTGTGGGATTTCAGAAAACTTTTTTCTGGTCTATTTTATACAATCTTATCTAAGTATATTATCAGTTATAATGATAGTCTTGACTATTGCATTGTCAATAATTTATCTAAAACCTGATATTAATTCTTAATTAATAGTCTTTATGTTTCATACTTAACTAAAGAACTTCAACACCAAATTATCAAATCTTAATTCAGTTGCCTTTTGATCGCCTCTAAAGCTGCCCATCGACTATCTAAAACTGATGATGAAGTATTCATCTTAGATAATTTTATGCCTTGGCAATTATTGTCACATAACTTTCTAGGAGGAACTGCTAAACAGACCTGTTCATATACCCATTCTCTGGGGTTAAAATCTCCATTTGGAGGTAAAGTTTCTACTAAATGTTCTACAGAATTTTCCGCTTCTATGTGGAATAACTCTTTTTCAGTTGTAACTTGATTTAACCAAATTAATTCCTTTGGATTAATCACTAATTTATAGTTATACTGTTTCAAACATCGATCGCAAGTGAGGGTAATAATTGTTTCTGATTTTCCTTTAACTTCCAGATAGTTTCCATGATGAGTTACTTGTAAATAACCTCTAACTGGAGTCAGTGTTTCCAAGTCTAATATAAACTCTTCAAACTTGATAGATTCAGTCCTATCCGTTTTTTTTAACAGACTGGGAATAGATATTAATTCCATCTTATTTCACCTCACTTATTCCTTATCAGAAATTCAGAATTCTACACTAAGAATTCTGAATTTACTCTACTCAAATTAATGATTTTAATCTTTATGAATCATCCATTTCCCTCAATTTTTCCTATTTTTTGTTAGTTTCTAATTTTTACTACTAAACGGCGGTCTGGTTCCTGTCCATGACTGTAAGTTTCTAGGTCTTCACAGTCTTGGAGGATAGTATGTATTTGACGACGTTCCGTAGAAGATAGAGATGTTAACTCATACTCCTGACCGGTTAAACGTACTTTTTTAGCTGCATACTCAGCCATTAATAATAATTCTTCTTGGCGACGAGCTCGATAACCTGCTATTTCCACAGTGTAGGCCGAATGTTGTTCTGAATCATTATTATTTATATTCAGAATTGTATTGGTAAGGTACTGAATAGCATCAATTACTTTACCATCAACTCCCACTAGAACAGAAACCTGTTCTGGCGTCAGGTTAGTGTCATCTATTATCAACCAATAGGAATCTTCTTTTTGTTGAGCTATGACTTTTGCGGGAATTTTTGCTAAGTTTAGCAGTTTCTCTAGCCATTGCTGTCCTTCATCTAGTCCTTGATCTTGATTTATATAACTTTCGCTCATTACTAGCATTAAGCTTTCTTCTTAGAACGTCCTGGTTCAAAGGGTAGTGCTTCTCTTCCCTTTCCTGTTTTTGTTGTTTTTGGTTGTGACTCTTCTACTAATTTCTGAATGTCCTCAGGCAATGGTTCTTTGGATAAAATATATGCCTGAAAAGTTTGAAATATGTTAGCTATCAGCATATACAGTAGCACACCTGCTGGGAGGGGAGTAAACAGAAATATTCCTGAAAATAGAATAGGAGTAATTTTGTTTATAGAGTCTTGATTTGGATTAGCATTGTTAGCTCCAGCTCCTTGACCTGATATTGTCTGGCTAGCATATATGCTAACTCCAAAACCAACCACCATAATTAATATGTCCCAGTGGATAGTCCCATCGTCATCAAAGGCACCAACACGACCGAGGGCTTTAATAAATAGGAACCCCTTATTTGCTGCAATTCCAGGAATTGTACCTTGAATTGTAGCTTCACCTGATTGTAACGCTACTAAGTTTCCATCTGGATCTATTTGAACTCTTTCAGAACCTTTAGTAACAGTCCATATAGGCTGGATTTCAGTTTGATTATATTCCTCTTTCAAAGTTGCTAGAGATTTTCCTTGTTCTGTTTGAAATTCAACCTGAGTTTTATCTCCAACAACTAACTTATTACCACTGGGCATGAGAGCCAAAATTGGGTAGTGAACACCATCATTAACATATATATTTTGAGGTGAAGTTGTATAAGCCTGTGGTTGAATTCGTTCTAACTGTTCTTGAGGAAATATTTGTAAATCTACAGTATAATTGATATTAGTAAAAGGCGATCCACGCAGAGTTGCGAATAAAGCAAAAAGTATGGGCATTTGAAATAGGAGTGGTAAACATCCTGCCAATGGATTAAACTCTTTCATAAGTTTAGCCATTTCTTCCTGCTGTTTTTGTGGATCATCTTTATAGCGTTTTTGAATCTCCTCTTGTCTCTTCTTCATCAAAGGTTGCGTAACTTTCATCTTACGCATATTCCGAATTGACCCAGCATTTAATGGGTAGAGACTTGCACGAATTACAAGGGTTAAAGCTACAATTGCTAGACCATAGCTAGGCACGATCCCATAGAAAAAGTCTAGGATCGGCAGCATTATGTTGTTGGAAATAAATCCTATACCAAAATCCATTATTTTATGTCTACCTTGGGGCTGGTTATTTTTCTAATTTTGACGATTTGAAATTATTTATTACTACTAATTCCCACATCTAGTTAACTACTTGTAAATCTAATAATTTATCAGCATTTTTATCTAGATTGATATTATATAGCAGGGAATAGGGAAATGGATAATGAATGGTGGATAATGAAAACCATCTCTAATTATCAATTAATTAGTAGCACTGTCAGCTTTTTGAGTTTTTGCCGCCATTTTTTCAGTTATGTAAGCTTCAATTTCTCTAAATCTTGGTATTGCCCTTAGTTCCAAGCGAGTACCATTTCTCAGGGTAATTGCTAAATCACCCCAAGCTCCTAATCCTCTAGGAACTTTTGCCACCTTGACAATTTCTGAGTAAACAATATCTGTACGATCTTGTCCCATCCAGCCCCCTATGACTGAAACTCGGCGATTAGTAATCCGATACCTTAGCCACAAGGCCCTGACAATAGCCGCAACAGTTAGAGGCAGGCCAATAATTGTTAGGCCAATTAATAAATTAAAGATTAAATCTCCTATATGGGGACCACCCTCATAGAAGGCTTCTTCTCGAATACCCATGCAAAACCTCCGCTTGTGCCAATAACTTCTCTAATTGTTGCAGAAATTCATCATAATTGCACTTTTGGGCTATTGGTTTTACTACGATTACTATATCCCATCCTCTTGATATATATGGCAATATTTGGCGCAAAGCTGCTCTTATTTGGCGTTTGATTCGATTTCGGACTACTGCTCCTTTGCTCACCTTTTTGCTAATAGAAATACCTATGCGAGTAGGTCTATGAGGTTCCAAATTATCTGTATCCAGAAGTAATTTAGGCTCTTGCTGATGACGCAGAGCCCTTAAAGCCAAATAAGAAGTATTTTTGCGAATTCCTTTCTGGTATACAGCACTAAAGTCTTTATTATGACGAAGCCTGTTTTCTATAGGCAACATGGTGAGATTTCTTCAAACTCGTCTAGATGGTGAAAATACTCTCTAATAAACTGCCAGACGCTCACGGCCTTTTTGCCGACGTGCTTTAATTACTGCTCGGCCATTTCTTGTACGCATCCTTGTTCTAAAACCAGATACTCTTCTTCTTTTTCTACTGGTACCATGTAAAGTCCGCTGAGTCATTTTTCTCTACTCCTTAACCACTAATCTAATAATAATTTAAAGTCACAATCTCCAATTGTAGCATGGATATCTTAATAAAGTTGGTCTCAGTCAATTTATCCTCTATTCTCAACTAAATATCCTATTCTATGCTCAAAAGCCATGTGCCAATATAACGTAGTAAAGGTACATCACCAGGAGTCCTGATATTGGCATTAAAGTGATACATTCCACCAAATCTGGGGTTTTTTACATTGTTGAGAACTACCTCAATTTTTTTACCAGCAGGAATAGGTTCAGCAGGGTATATTTCGATAAACTTGTTTTCCTTGTCCCATACTACTTCATCTATGGGTATTGATTCTGGTTTTTCAGATTTTCCTCCCCCTACACGAATTTCTATTTTTTCAGTATCAAAAGTACCTTTATAGTAGTTAGGATAAAAAATTGATAACTGAGCAACGGCTAAATTTAATTTGTTTGCTGGTATTCGCAGTCGATAACGATCCCATGTCCCAGATTTACCAGAATCTAAACGGAAATTTAATTGATTTTTCTGTTCTGGCCCACCAAACAATGTAAATCCTGGCATTCCCTGAGCTAAACTTGCCATTGAGAACCCTGTTAATAAGCAACTACTTACAATCAAAGCAGACAGTATACGTTTCATAAAATTTTCTCTAACTTTAAAATCTCTTCTCTAAAACTTTATCAAAATTTTATAAATACAGCTAAATATTGTAAGTCAAAAGTCAAAATCTAAGTTGCCGAAATTGTTTAACAGTAAACCGGGTTAGATCTGTCTTGATAGCAAATAGTAAATGCGATAACTGTATAATCGGATTTCATATCAATCAAATATAGTCAAACCAAGAATTATGCTTCGCGCCTTCTGACTTTTGCTACAACACCAACTTTAAATTAGGAATTTTAAGAAAATTTGTCATAAGTTTCGATAATGACAAATTTAATAACAAATTTTTGGTACTAAAATTAATCATATTTTCCTCTGGCCACCTTGAATTCATAAGACAAGTTAAAGATAGCAATGAGCAATGAAATATCAGCCTAATAATCTTAAATAAGAAGCAAGTAGTAAAAAACCATAAGATAGCTAGCTAACTCAGGCCCATTAATTTTAGGTGGGGTTCCCTGGTAAGGAAATCAAACTTTAGTAGACAAGGAGAATTTATGAGAATAGCGGTAGCTAAGGAAATTCTGGTCAATGAATCTCGTGTGGCCTTAGTTCCTGATGTCATAGCCAAGTTAGTTAAACAGGGGCTAGAAATACAGGTAGAAGCAGGTGCGGGAGAAAAATCTTTCTTCTTTGACGGAGCTTACGAACAAGCTGGAGCAAAGATAATTTCTGATAGTGACACTCTGTGGCGTGAAACTGAAGTACTCCTAAAAATTGGGGTACTAGAGGAATCAGAAGTTGATAAATTACAGGAAGGTTCTGTTGTTATTAGTTTCCTCAATCCTCTAGGAAACCCAGCTATTGTAAAGCGTTTAGCTGAACGTAAAGTAACTGCATTCAGTATGGAACTGATCCCTCGTACCAGTAGGGCGCAAGTTATGGATGCTTTATCTTCCCAAGCTAATATTGGTGGATATAAAGCTGTTTTGCTGGCATCTGCTGCTTTACCTAAGTTTTTCCCTATGTTAACTACAGCAGCAGGTACTATTAAACCTGCCAAAGTATTAGTTATGGGGGCAGGAGTTGCTGGTTTACAGGCGATCGCTACTGCTCGTCGTCTTGGTGCGGTAGTAGAAGCATTTGATATTCGTCCAGAAGTTAAAGAGCAAGTGCAAAGCTTGGGAGCAAAATTTGTAGATGTTACTCTCCAAGAAGACACTGTTGCTGATGGTGGTTATGCTAAAGAACTTTCTGAGCAAGCTAAACAACATACTCGTGAAGTTCTCACACAGCACGTTGCTGCTTCAGATATTGTCATTACTACTGCTCAAGTTCCTGGTAAAAAAGCACCATTGCTAGTAACTAAGGAAATGGTAGACCAAATGAAACCAGGAGCAGTAATAGTTGATATGGCAGCCTCACAAGGTGGTAACTGTGAATGTACTGAAGCAGGCAAAGATGTACAGTGGAATGGCGTGACTATTATCGGTCCTGTCAATTTACCAGCAACTATGCCAGTTCATGCTAGTGAGTTGTATGCAAAAAATATTACAGCTTTGCTCAAGTTGATGATTAAAGATGGGGAACTAAATCTTGATTTTGAGGATGACATCATTGCTGGTGCTTGTGTTAGCCATGCTGGTGAAATTCGTAATCAAAGAGTAAAAGATGCTTTGGGTGTTGCTGTTGGTAGTTAAATAATTCCTCACTAAAAAGTATTGCTAGTTTTAAAAAATGCTAATAGTCAAAATGTCAAATCAATCTAATTTATTAAGTAAATTAGGGATTGATATTTTTCCACAAAGCTAAAAGCAATATGAGGAAGAATTAACTTCAGTAACTATAACTATAGCACTACCTAATCAAATGAGGAATTGCAGAAGAGTTGAAACTAGGTAAGATCAAACTTCTTCCTTCTTCCTTCTTCCTTCTTCCTTCTTCCTTCTTCCTTCTTCCTTCTAAAAACAATTCAGTGTGAAAAGACTATGAGCGAAACATTAATTGCAGCTTTATTCGTATTCGTCTTGGCATCATTTGCCGGATTTGAAGTGATTAACAAAGTGCCTCCAACTCTGCACACACCCCTAATGTCTGGAGCTAATGCTATTTCAGGGATTGCAGTTTTGGGCGCACTAATTATTGCTGGTGACAAAGACTGGAATGTCACTGTCATTTTAGGTTTAATTGCTGTCGTTTTTGCCACCATTAACGTAGTTGGTGGCTTTTTAGTAACAGACCGGATGTTGCAAATGTTCAAGAAAAAGGAGGCTGCATAATGACTGACTTTATACCAACCGGAATCCAGTTAAGCTACCTAGTAGCAGTATCTCTATTTTTCGTGGGGCTGAAAAAGTTGGGTTCTCCAGCTACAGCTCGGAATGGTAATTTGTTAGCATCAGTAGGGATGTTGATTGCTATTGTGGCAACCCTACTTGAAAAAGAAGTTTTGAACTATGAAATGATTCTGATTGGAATCGTTATTGGTTCAATTATTGGAGCGATCGCTGCTTATAAAGTAGAAATGACTGCCATGCCTCAAATGGTTGGTTTATTCAACGGTTTGGGTGGTGCTGCTTCTGCAATGGTCGCAGTAGGTGAATTTTGGCGGTTTCTAGCTGTTGCTCAGTCACCCCCATTACCTACTACTATTACAGCATTATTAGGTGTATTAATTGGTGGCGTAACTTTCACAGGTTCTGTGATTGCTTTTGCTAAACTACAAGGAATTATGAGTGGTTCTCCAATCACTTTCCCATTACAGCAACCTGTTAATGCTCTCCTATTTGGTGGGTTTATTGTAGGCAGTGTTTATCTGTGTGTCACACCATTCAACTTACCCGTGTTTTTAGCATTGGTAGGTGTGTCTCTAGTATTAGGTGTAATGTTTGTTATCCCCATTGGTGGGGGTGATATGCCAGTGGTGATTTCTTTGTTGAACTCCTTCTCTGGTTTAGCTGCTAGTGCTGCTGGTTTTGTGGTGATGAACAATATGTTAATCATCGCAGGTGCATTGGTTGGTGCTTCTGGTATTATCCTCACAGTTATTATGTGTAAGGGTATGAACCGTTCCTTAACTAATGTACTATTTGCTGCATTTGGTACTGGTGAAGGTGGCGGTGCTGCTGCTGGTGCAGGTGGCAAAACTGAGCAGACGGTTCATAGTATTGACCCAGAAGAGGGTGCAATGATGTTGGGTTATGCCCGCTCTGTGGTAATTGTGCCTGGTTATGGTATGGCCGTTGCTCAAGCTCAACATTCTGTCCGGGAGTTATCAGACCAGTTGGAAGGATTGGGTGTTGAAGTAAAGTATGCTATTCACCCAGTTGCTGGCCGGATGCCTGGACACATGAACGTATTATTAGCAGAGGCAAATGTCCCTTATCCTCAGTTATACGATATGGATGACATTAATCCTCAGTTTGACCAAGCAGATGTGGCCTTGGTAATTGGGGCTAATGATGTGGTGAATCCTGCAGCTCGTGCAGACCAAAATAGTCCAATTTATGGTATGCCCATTCTAGACGTTGATAGGGCAAAGCATACTATTGTGATTAAGCGCGGTCTCAGCACTGGTTTTGCTGGTGTGGACAATGATTTGTTCTACAAGGATAAGACTATGATGCTGTTTGGCAGTGCCAAGGATATGGTTGCTAAGTTGGTTTCTGAGGTCAAGCAACTTTAAGATTTAGAGGTAGGTTAGGTAAGCAAAATCTCAGTTTCTTAAGATGCTTACCTCTAGGTGTTTAATCCCGATCAATGTTCAATGGTTAATGCTTCTATAAGTTTTATTGAACAAACCATTGTTCATTGTTGAGGGATTTTAATGAAGTCAGAAGTCAGAAGTTATATCAAATTTGGTTATGATAAAGATACTTTTGCCCATCATCTCTAAGCTTTTTCCCATCTCGCCTATACGCAATATTCTGGTTTCCACAATAAGGATACTCTATAAACTCGATTGAGTATTAGAAGTTAGAAGTCAGATTGGCGACTTTGAACAACCCTCTAAAAACATTTCGCCTTAAAAGCCTGGGTTGCGCCACTCAATTATTTTGATAATTTATATAATGCTTGCTCTTGTGATTCCTTGGGAGAGCTGAAGAGAATGTCCCTGGTCATATTGTAATTTTATATTTTATATTTTGGTAATTTTATATTTTAGTAATTTTATATTTTATATTTTGATATTTTCACAAAAGTCTCTGAATATTTAGTATGTGTTGTGCTATTATATAAAATGAGAATAAGTTCGGTTGTAATGTTTGTTCATATTGAGGGTTACTTTCCTGTCGTTATTGGCAAGCTTCTCTCCGAAGTCTAAATCTCTACACATCTCTAAATTTGGGAGAAAATCTATGTCAATTTATGTAGGTAACTTATCCTACGAGGTCACACAAGAAGACCTATCTGAAGTTTTTAAGGACTATGGTACTGTCAAGCGAGTTCAGTTACCAACTGACCGTGAAACAGGACGCCCGCGTGGCTTTGGGTTTGTGGAAATGAGTACAGAGGAAGAAGAATCTGCTGCTATTGAAGCACTTGATGGAGCTGAATGGATGGGTCGTGATATAAAAGTTAATAAAGCAAAGCCTCGTGAAGATAGAAGACCCGCTGGTGGTGGACGCAGAGGTGGTGGTGGTGGTCGCTACTAAATCATAAAAAACTAATTATTAGGGTTAATAGTTTGGTAACAAATGTTTAGCCGACAACTAAGGGGATATAAGTAGCAAAAGGTTTGACAAGATTTTCTTGTAGACATTGGGACATACCCCCTCAGTGGAAAATATTCTACTCTGCATTATTAAAAAATATTAGCAAAATAGTATCGGGCTAAATTAACTCCTATAATTATTTAGTTTTGTAGGCGTGGGTTAAGAAAATAAATTATTGGTTTTAACCTGAATTTATTCATAAAACCTGCCTCTACTTTAAATCTTCATAGCCATAAGCTGTTGATCGAGAACTATCAAATAATCTCGCCCATATTTACCATTTTCTAATAAGAGTTTGAGATTTTCTGGCAAATCTTGAACCATTTCCTGACTACAGGAACCGGCAGCTAAAGCTATAGTTGCCACTGTATCTACGTCTCCTGTAAAATTAATACAATCGATTAATAAGCTGCTCATTTTATCATTTCTCTGCACTGCAGTAATAGCCGCTCTAACACTCATCCAACCTTTAGAACCTACTTTTTGATTCCAAGTTTCTAACCAAGTTTTTCCTGGAACATGAGTTTCAATAAATTTTCCTAATTGGCTTTTTTTATCTAAGTTATAAATGAAATAATGACTCATTAATGCTGAGGCGATCGCTGCATCAATTCCGTCAGGAGTGTTATGAGTAATAGCTGCTTGAATAGTTGCTTTTTGTTTGACTTCTTTAATAGTAGGAAAAATACCAATAGGAGCTGCTCGCATTGCAGCACCACTTTTGTCGCTTGTAGGAATTATTTCTGCTAAAAATTGTTTCCCGGTTTTTACTCGTTTTAAAAAGTCATAAAACTTTCGAGAATATCCTTCCCGTTCGTCTCTTTTAAAAGCTTCAACAAATTTATTAGCTAAATTCTCTCGCGTCCAGGGTTCCCTAGAAATTATCATTTCGGCAATAGCAATACTCATTTGAGTGTCGTCTGTATAGGAACCGGGAATAAGTTTGTGGCGGGGGTGCTTCACATAATTAAATAGATTATTGTGTTGTTTAATTAACTCAATATCTGCATATTCAAAACCGGCGCCGTAAGCATCACCAATAGCAAGTTCTAGTAACATAATTAATTTAGTAAAAGCACGACAAAGATTTTGGCACGGATGTAAAGATGATTATACTTCAGAATTTAGGTACATAATTCCTAATTATAATGATTTCATACAAATTTTAGGGGAAACTAGACAGAATTATAAAATTAATTAACTTGTTTGTCTGAGTCTGAAGTCAACTCTGAAAACTTTTCTTCTATTCTATTAGGTAAAAGAATATGTAACAATAATTCTAAGGCTATCTTGAGACAAGAGTGAAATCGTCTGATAATGTCAAATGCTATAGAAAAAATTGCCAGTCACTATAGAAGTGGAAAATCTGATTTAGCTCAAGATTTTTTTATACCTTGCTTAAAAAATTGTATTCAATATCGCCGTGCAGTAGGTTATTTTTCTAGCGGTGCTTTAGTTTCTTGGGCAGAAGCTATTCCTTATTTATTAGATAACAATGCTGTGATTAAGTTGATAATTTCTCCTGAATTATCGGAAGCAGATAAAAAAACTTTAGCGGTGGCAGTTAATGAGGAAAAAAATCATCAATTTAGACAAATTATTGCTGATAGAATTATTAAAGATGCTTTAGAGTTATCAACACAGTCTGATTCGATTTATCTGAGGCAAAAACTATTAGCTTGGATGATAGCTAATGATAAATTAATTTTCAAGTTTGCCTTTCCTCAACATATAAATCAAGTGGGAATTTTTCACGAAAAAATCGGAATATTTGATTTTGAGAATGGTAATTTTATTGCTTTTACTGGCTCTGCTAATGAGTCAATAAGTGGTCATAGTCGTAATTATGAATCAATAGATGTTTATCGGAGTTGGATGAGTGCTGACGAAGAAAGAGTTAAGATTAAAATTGAAGAATTTGAAGAAACATGGTTAGGAAAAGCAGTAGGTCTAAAAATTCTTTCTTTATCTTCAGAAACAATGGATTTTATTAGATCTTATTCTCCTGATAAAAAACCTGAAATTAAACAAGAAAAAAATAAAAATTTAGATAGTCAAACCAAGAAATTACCCTTAAAAATATCAGAGAAAAAAAATGGTAGTTATCAATGGCGACATCAAGAAGAAGCAGTAGAAAAATTTCTCAAAGTTGGTCATGGAGTATTGGAAATGGCAACAGGTACGGGAAAGACTCGTACTACTTTAAAAATTCTTAGTAAGCTAGATGATTTACAACAGATATATGGAATTATTATTAGTACGGAAGGTACTGATTTATTAGATCAATGGTCAAAAGAAATTGATAGTTGGTCTGTTCAGAGACCTAAACTTTTTAGAGTTCTTAAACATTATTCGTCTTACCATCAATTAGATAGTTTTGCTCTTAATCCTGAGAGAGCAGTTTTAATAGTTTCTAGGGAAAATTTAGGTAAATTATTTAATCGTCTGCAGTCAAAAATAAAATCAAAGTTGATTATTGTACATGATGAAGTACATGGTTTAGGAAGTCTGGCAATTCGTCAACAATTAACTGGAAAACATCAAGATTTTGGTTATCGCTTAGGGTTAAGTGCTACGCCTGAAAGAGAATATGACAGTGAGGGAACAGAATTTATTTTTGCAGAGTTAGGGGAAGTATTTTTTCAATTTGGAATTAAAGAAGCTATTGAAAGAGGGATACTTTGTGAATTTGACTATATGCCTCTTTTTTATCAACTTACTAACAATGATAAAGAGAGACTTCAACAAGTATATAGACAAAAAGAAGCTCGTCTCAAGGCAGGTAAACCTATGAGTGAGGAAGAAGTTTGGATTAAACTTTCTCGTGTTTATAAAACTGCTGAAAATAAACTGGATGTTTTTGCCGATTTTTTGGTTGAAAATTTTCAGAGACTTAAATCTACTATTATATTTGTTGAAGAGAAAGAATATGGTAATCAACTGTTAGATAATATTCATAATTACACTCATCGTTATCGTACTTATTATTCAGGAGAAGAGCAAAAATATTTGCAAGATTTTGCTCAAGGTAAAATTGATTGTTTAATAACTTGTCATCGTGTTTCTCAAGGAATTGATATTAAGAATCTGGAAAATGTAATTCTTTTTTCTTCAGCAAGGGCTAAACTAGAAACTATTCAACGTATTGGTCGTTGTTTGCGTATTAATCCAAATAATCCAGGAAAGAGAGCAAAAGTAGTTGATTTTGTCTTGCAGTTGGAGGATAATCAAGATAGAATATCTGCTGATGAGGAACGTTATGAATGGTTATCTGAACTTTCAAAAATTCGGAGAAAAAGTTAACAATTATGGTAGATGAGGAAATAAAAAAAGCTATTAGAGAGTCTGTTTCAGAAGCAAGTCAACCAGAAACAGTTGCAAGTAGATTGATTAAATGGTTAGAGGCAATTAGCGAGCAAAATTTAAGTGAAACTGATAAAAGTGAACGTCTTGAATTAGTGTATGACGCTATTAAAATTGAACAATTAGAAATGAATAATGAAGATTAAAGTTTTTTTGTTAAAAACAGAAGGTTTAAGATGCCCAGATATGAAAATTAATCTTTTATCTGGTGTTAATCCTGCTCATGTTTCTCTGATTCAAATGCCTAATGGTACAGCAAAAACTACTACTTTAAGTTTAATTCGTGCTGCTATGAATGGGGAAGCAAATAAATAGGATGTGGAAAAAGTAATAAGTTTTCGTAGAGTTAACTAATTTAATTCTACTGGAACATTTATTTGAGATTTAAGGGTTGATGAGAAGCGTTTAACTTTTGAATTAAATTTTGATTTTGAGGAGGGAAAAGTTGATTATCGTAGTATTTTTCCGTCATTAAGAGGAGTAACTCCAAAATGAGAGCTTTCCCTGAATTCTAGAGGAACATTTGTTTGAAATTTAAGGGTTGATGATAAGGGTGTAACTATTGAAAAATTAGAGATAAATAATGAAGATTGAAATTATTGGTTGGGAAGCAGAGGGTTTAAGATGCCCAGATATGAATATTAATCTTTTATTTGGTGTTAATCCTGCTCATGTTTCTCTGATTCAAATGCCTAATGGTACAGCAAAAACTACTACTTTAAGTTTAATTCGTGCTGCTATGAATGGGGAAGCAGATAAATGGGATGCAGAGAAAGTCAAAAGTTTTCGTAGGGCTAATAAATTTAATTATAGAGGAAAATTTGTTTTAGATTTAAGGGTTGATGAGAAGCGTTTAACTTTTGAACTAGATTTTGATTTTGAAGAGGGAAAAGTTGATTATTCTACATCGGATTCATCATTAGGAGGAATTACTCCAAAATGGGAGCCTCCTCTGAATCTTTATCGTTTTTTCAATCAAAAATTTGTGCAATTATTTATTTTTGATGGTGAGTTTGCTAAAGATTTATTGGATTCTAATAAAACTCATGCTTCTCAGGCAATTGATAGTTTATTTCAACTCTATTTACTGGATGAAATTAAAGGATTTATAGATAAGGATTGGAATCAAAAAACAGAAAAAAAAGCTAGCGATCAGCGGGGTTTAACTCGCCAAAGAAATAAAGTTAATGGTTTGAGAGAAAGAATCAAAAAAGTTGAGGCAATAAAAGATAGAAAACAAGAAGAACTTAACGTTATAGAAAGGGATATTCAAAATTTAGAAACTAAAATTGATGAGTCTAATAGCCAGAATCAGGATTTATATCAACAATTAACAGAGAATAGAGAAGAAAAAGGTAAAGCTGAAAACAAAGTGGAAAATAGAACCAGAGATATAATGACGCAAATTAGACAACCTCAGTTTTTGCATAAAAGTTTTATTGATTCTTTAATTGAATTAAAAGATAAGTTAGATAAAGCTAAACTTCCTGAAAAAGCATCGCGTCAATTTTTTATTGACCTTTTAGAAGAGGATAAATGTATCTGTGGCATAGAATTAAATCATCAAACTCGTGAAGCTATTCAAAGCAGAGCCGAATTATATTTATCAGACTATACTGCTGCATTTTTAAATAGTTTAAAAGAAGATATTAGAACTAAACTAACACCTGAAACTTCTGAAAATTTTGACTTATTAACTAAAAATTTAGAAGATTTAAAAACAGATATTGAAATTAGACAGTATGCTGAAACTAGGTGTAGAGCTATAGAAAGTCAACTGACAGCTCAAGGTGATACTCAACTTAAATCTTGGCAAACATTACTGGATCAGAAAAAAATTGAAAAAAATGATATAGAAAGATTATTAGAACAAATTAACCGCACCCCAAATCATAAAGACGATCCTAAAAACTATGAAAAAACTCTTTGTATTGAATCATTAAAAAAATGGTTAGAAGTAGAAGAGGAAAAATTAGCAGAAATTTCTCATACAGTAGAACTAACAAAGAAAAAACAAATCTTACAAAAAATTATAGACGAGTCTCTGAAGAAAGCAAAAATTAAATTAACAGACTCTTTAATTGAAGATTGTAATCTATTCTTAGATATAGTTTTAGAACGAGACCCAATTCATATTGATAAAATCGAAAATTCTCTTTATCTCAAAAGTCAAAAAGAAGCAAGTATGGGTCAAACATTATCTGTAGGCTATACTTTTTTAATGACATTATTACATAAAGGAAAACATGATTTTCCTCTAGTAGTTGATAGTCCAGCTAATGCTATTGATGCTACAGTCAGACGAGAAATTGCTAAACAAATTCCCCAACTTTGTCATCAGTTTATTGCTTTAACTATTTCTACTGAAAGAGAAGGTTTTACCGATACTCTTGATAATAAATCAGATTCCACTAAATTTATAACTGTATTTAGAAAAACTAGAGGTACAGAAAAACTACAAAATACTTTACCTTCTGAAGGAGTTACTCAAACTGAAAATTGTGTCGTTGTAGAAGGAAAAGAATATTTTAATAAATTCGATCTTGAAGAAGATGAGGATGAGACTTAGCTATGGCTAAATCATTTCAACTACGTCTAGATGTTGATGAGTGGTTTTCTAATATTAATAAAGGGAAAACACAACAAATTAAAACGGATTTTGATTTATATTATTTCTGTTTAATGATGGGATTAGCAACAAAGTCTAAAAATAATCCCAGTGAAAGATGTCAATGTCGAGATTTTATTGATTACTTTGTTAGCGATTATAAAAACCAACGAAATTTAATTATTGGTTTACTGTTCAGGGCAGAATTAGAAAATATGGGAATTAGTTTAGATGAAAAAGATGCTACAAAAAAACAATTATTAAAACTCATAGACCCTAGTAGTCAAACCAACCTAACTGATGAAGGAATAGATAAAATGAATGCTTATGCTAGTGGTGGTTTTGATTATTTAAGAGAAAAATTTGGTTCAAAACCTTATCATCTTGAAGATTTTTTGCAGAGCTATGTAAAAATTTTACGAGAAGCTATTGATGGTAGGTAGATTTGAAATAAACCTAGTATCTATCTATGTGGTTTCCCATCCTGAGATTGCTACTGTTTAAGTCCAACTCAACTTTATAGAGTTTGAGTAAGGCTTTAAAATTTATTTGTTGAACTAGCTTGTGAAGTTCTATAATAAAGGTAGGGTTAATCTCTACAAACCGATCTGGCATAGATTGAAATCTAGGAGGGTTATTATGATTGAAATTACTTCCAATCAACCGGATAATATTCTTGCCTTTACTGCTCATGGCCAAGTGACAGGAGAAGATTACGAGTCTGTTTTGATTCCTGCTGTAGAAGCTAAGTTAAAAGAACATCGTAAAATACGCTTGCTTTATCATTTAGATAATGATTTTTCAGGATTTGATGCTAAAGCTTTATGGGATGATACAAAAGTTGGTTTTCAACACCTAACAGCTTGGGCAAAAATAGCTGTTGTCTCTGATAATAAATGGGTTCTCGGAGCAACAAAATTTTTTGGATTTATCTGGCCTTGTCCTGTCAAAGTGTTCGACAATGGTCATTTAGCAGAAGCTAATGAATGGCTTAAGGCTTAACAGTATTTTGTGTTGAAAAATATTATCGAACTAAACATTATCCGCAAGGTATGTTTTGAGGTGAAAAATAAACGGAAGTAGCTTTTTTGTTATTTCCGTTTTGTCATAAAATGCTACATTTTATTCTGATTGAAAGTTATTTAATAGATTTATTGTAGGGTAAATCTAACAAAGGGATAGGGAACAGAGCAAAAGATGTAGCTATTTCCCACCATAGTAGTCAGTAATCAGTATTTAGAAGGTAAGGAAAAGAGCTTATATTGTAGTATTTTTTGTGGAATTTGTATCAAAATTATTTATTTGGTTTGTTTGATATTTATATATATATTTATATTCACTTTATTAGGACTATTAGGACTTACGCAGTACAAGGTATTTTCGTCATTGCGACCGACAGGAAAGCAATCTCAAATCCTAGTTTTTCGGACCTCATGTTTCAGTCCTATTTATCATACTTAACTGATAGGCAAATCGCTATATTGTAAACTTATATCATTTTAAGTAGGTAGGCGTGAATAAACTTGAATATGTAACAAAATGTTTATGCAGCCCAAACTTTTGAGATTGCTTCCTTCCACTCCATTCCAGTCGCAATGACATAGTGAAATTTAATTACACTTGGCTACTTAGGTAAAATATTTATTAATTAGGCTCGTTTTTGTGCTTTGGCGCCAGAGAAATATGTGGAACACTAAACCGCAACAACAAATTATGATATTACCTAAGTTAGGATAATATTAAACAAACAATTTAAACAAATTATTATGAAGCAAATTGTAGAATTTCCTCTAGAAGATGGTGACTATATTCTGATCGAAGTAGATGCGCCTCCCCAACCAGTTGATGACCGTATTGGGATAACAGATGATGTAACTCGGAAGGCTAATAAAAGCTTTGATTCGGCCATGGAAAAAATTAAACCTGTGGCTAATACTATTATTAAAAAAGTCAGAAGTATGAATGAACCTGCTGATGAAGTAGAAGTAAAATTTGGGATTAAATTAAGTGCTGAAATGGGTGCAATTATTGCTTCTGGAGAGGCAGAAGTTAACTATGAAATTACTCTAAAATGGCATAATAAATAATGACTACAATACTTAACTTTGACCGCTCTATTGTCAGAATTTATTCTCAGTCAAACCAAGTAAAAGGGGCGGGTTTTTTAGTATCTAAAAATCAAATTATGACTTGCGCTCATGTAGTAGCTTTGGCATTAAACATGACTGGTAATACTGCTGAAATGCCAAGTACAGAAGTTAAGTTGGATTTTCCTCAAGTTGCACCAGGGAAATTTCTGACAGCTAAAGTAATTTTCTGGTTGCCTGTTAATCCAGACAAAGATTTAGAAGATATTGCTGTTTTGGAATTAACGACTATTCCTAATAATACTTTCCCAGTAAGGCTGATGACTTCTGAGGAATACTGGGGGCATAATTTTCGTGCTTTTGGGTTTCCCAAGGGTAAGGAAAATGGTGTCTGGGCCAATGGTGTGTTACGGGGTGGTACTGCTAATGGTTGGGTCCAACTAGAGGATATTGACAATACTGGTTATGCTTTGCAGGAAGGTTTCAGTGGTACTCCTGTTTGGGACGAAACTTTAGAGGGTGTGGTGGGAATGGCCGTTGCTGCGGAAAAACAACGACTGGATACTAAGGCAGCGTTTATTATTCCCACTAATTTATTGATGGCAGCATGGCCTCAGTTGCAGGAGCGGTTAATTGCTGCTTGTCCCTACAAAGGTTTGTTTGCTTTCCGGGAGGGTGATGCAGAATACTTTTTTGGGCGGGAGGGGTTCGCCGAGCAGCTTGTGGCAGCAGTGGCACGACAACAATTTATGGCAGTTATTGGGCCTTCTGGCAGTGGTAAGTCTTCGGTGGTGTTTGCCGGGTTAATTCCTCGGTTGCGCTCTCAAGGGAATTGGCAAATTGAACAGTTTCGCCCGAAAGCTCATCCTTTTGATGAAATGGCTCGTGCTTTGGTTCGTTTCAAGCAACCAGAAAATAAGGAAACTGTACAAGATATTGAAGCGTTGCAACTTTCTATATTGTTGGAAGAAAAAGAGTCAACTTTATCAACATGGTTATCCTCTATTTTAGAGAAACATCGAGGTAGTCGTTTGTTGTTAGTTGCGGATCAGTTTGAAGAAATTTACACTCTTTGTACTGACGAGGAAAAGCGGGTATTGTTTCTGGAAAGGTTACTCAATGCAGTGGCAAATATTCCAGACTTGACTTTGGTTATTACTCTTCGGGCTGATTTTTTGGGGTATGCTTTGTCTGACCGTTTGTTGGCGGATGCTTTGCAGAATAGTGATGTGAAATTGGGACCGATGAATAGTCAGGAGTTGCGGTCTGTTATTGAAATGCCTGCCCAAAAGTTGGGGGTGCAGTTGGAGGCGGGGTTGACAGAGCGGATATTAAAGGATGTGCAGCGATCGCCTGGTAATTTGCCTTTGTTGGAATTTGCTCTGGAGCGTTTGTGGGGTAAGCAAAGTAATAGTCAGCTTACTCACAAAGGTTATAAGGAACTGGAAGGGGTTGAAAAGGCGTTGGCGAGTTATGCGGATAATGTTTATGAAAAGTTGAGTGAAGCAGATAGGGAAAAGGCGAAGCGGGTGTTTATTCAGTTGGTGCAACCAGGGATGGGAACTGAGGATACTCGCAAGGTGGCGACTAGTGCTGAGGTGGGAGTAGATAATTGGGATCTGGTGAGGCGGTTAGCTGATGCTCGGTTGGTAGTGACGGGGCGGGATGAAAGTGGTGAGGAAACAGTTGAGGTTATCCATGAGGCGTTGATTAGAGAATGGGGAATGTTGCGTGGATGGATGGGGGTTAGTCGAGAGTTTCGGGTTTGGCAGGAAAAGTTAAAGGATCGGTTGGCAGAATGGGAGGATAAGGATAAGGATAATGGGGCGTTGTTGCGGGGGTTGCTTTTGGTGGAGGCGGAGAAATGGCATGAGGAAAGGTTGTCGGAGTTGAGTCGGGAGGAGCGGGTTTTTATTCAGTTGAGTTTGGGTTTGCGCGATTGGGAAGAGGAAGAAAAGGAAAGGGAACAAAAGGAGAAAGTTAGGCTCCAGCGACGAGCTATTCAATGGCTTTCTGGAGGTTTGACAATGGCTTTGATAGCTGTTGGAGTAGCTGGATGGCAATGGCGAGTTGCTCGTATTGGTGAACAAAAAGCTCGAAGTGCTGAGATAAAAACTAAAATTACTGCCTTAGAGGGAGCAGTTAAGACCAGCTTAGATACTCTAATAGGAGCGATAGAGGTTGGGAAACGACTACGAGATGAAAACTGGGAAGAAACTGGCATCAAATTTCGGGGTGTTAACTTGTTGCGAGAGGCTATCTATTCCGAAAAATGGCGACAATCTAACAGTTTAGACAGACATGAAGGAGATGTTGTAAGTGTAGCATTTAGTCCTAACGGTCAGTTGATTGCCTCTGCTAGTTATGACGGCACAGTAAAGTTGTGGAAAGCAGACGGTACTCTGGTGACAACCTTAAGAGGTCATCAGGATTTTGTCGAAAGTGTAACATTTAGTCCAAATGGTCAATTGATTGCTTCTGCTAGTGGTGACATGACAGTGAAACTGTGGAAACCAGATGGCACTCTCGTAAATACAATAGAAGGTAATCAGGGGTTTGTTCTTGATGTAACATTTAGTCCAAATGGTCAATTGATTGCTTCTGCTGGCGATGAAACCACAGTAAAATTGTGGAAACCAGACGGCACTCTACTGCAGACCCTAGAAGATCATCAGTTTGTGGTCAACAGTGTGGCATTCAGTCCTGATGGTCAGTTGATTGCTTCTGCTAGCGATGAAGGCACAGTAAAATTGTGGAAACCAGATGGCACTCTCGTAAGTACATTAGAAGGAGATGCCGAAGAGGTCAAAATTGTAGCATTCAGCCCCGATGGTAAGTTAATCGCTTCTGGAGGTGCTGAATCAATCGTAAAACTACAAACATTAGATGGTACCTTAGTAGCCACTATGAACGGACATCAGGGTAGTGTTAACAGCATAACATTTAGCCCGGATGGTAAATTAATTGCTTCCGCTAGTGAAGACAAAACAGTAAAACTATGGAAACTTGATGGCACTTTGGTGACGACCTTAGAGGGACATCAAAATTCTGTCTCCGCTGTAGCCTTTAGCCCGGATGGTAAATTAATTGCTTCTGGAAGTGATGATAACACGGTCAAACTATGGAAACCAAACCAAACTTTAGAAACTACTTTAGATGAGCATAAACTTAGTGTCAGAAGTGTAGCCTTTAGCCCTGATGGTCAGTTGATAGCTACTGGGAGTCGTGACAGAAAAGTGAAATTATGGAAACCAAACGGCATTTTAGTTACTAGCCTAGAACGGCATACTGGTGTAGTCAGTAGTGTAGCTATAAGCTCTGATGGTCAGTTAATTGCTTCTGCTAGCTATGACGAGACAGTGAAACTATGGAAACCAGATGGTATCCTGGTAAAAACAGTAAATGGGAATCAGGGTAGAGTTAACAGTATAGCATTCAGTCCTAATAGTCGATTGATCGCTTCTGCTGGTAGTGATGGAACAGTTAAATTATGGAAACCAGACGGTATCCTAGTAACTATTTTAAAAGGGCATCGGGATTCGATAAAGAGCGTAGCTTTTAGCCCTGATGGTCAGTTGATAGCTTCTGCTAGCTATGACAAGACAGTTAAATTATGGAAACCAGATGGCATCCTGGTAAAAACCTTAGAAGGACATAAGGATAATGTCAACAGTGTAGTTTTTAGTCCTAATGGTCAGTTGATAGCTTCTGCTGATAGTGATGGAATAGTGAAAATATGGAAAGCAGATGGTAACCTGGTGAAAACTCTAGAAGTACATAGGGATACTGTTAAATATGTAACATTTAGCCCTGATGGTCAGTTGGTAGTGTCTGCTGGTGGTGATGGAAGAGTGAAAATATGGAAAACAGATGTAACTTTAGTGAAAACCCTAGAAGAATCAGTTTCGGCTATAGCATTTAGCCCTAATGGTCAGTTAATCGCTTTTGCTCGTGGTCCCAAAGTCAGACTCTGGAATTTTAACATTGATGACTTACTCAAATATAGTTGTGACTGGGTGCGTGACTATTTGAAAAATAACTCCAATGTAGAAGATCGCGATCTTTGTGACAACATCGACTAAAAATTAACTAAACAGGTTCTCTCTGTTACCTTTAGCTGAACAGTCGTCATTACGACCAAAGGGAAGTAATCTCGCACCACCCTTGAGATTGCTTCCTTCCACTCCGTTCCAGTCGCAATGACCTACAATAACTAATTATCGGAAACTGCTGTAATATCAATTTAACTTTTGACTTTTGACTTTTGACTTTTGACTTTCATTTGATTTATGTAACCATACTGAGATAAATTAAAATAATCAAACTATCTAAACTACCTAAAATGCGCTCCTACTCATTAATTGCCCCTGCCAAAATTAATCTGTATCTGGAAATTATCGGCGATCGCCCAGACAACTATCACGAATTAGCAATGGTCTTGCAAAGTATTAGTCTGGCAGATAAAATAGATATTCGCTCTATCGGCATTGAAAATATTGTGGTGCGATGCAACCATCCTCTAGTTCCCGCAGATGAGGCTAATATTGCTTACCGAGCTGCTTCCCTGATGAGCAAACAATTTCCAGAAGCACTTGTTCGATACGGTGGCGTTGAAATTACTATTCATAAACATATTCCTGTGGCAGCAGGGTTAGCAGGAGGTTCGACAAATGCAGCAGCAGTATTAGTTGGTTTAGACTTAATGTGGGAACTCGGTTTAACTCACGGGGAATTGGAAGAGTTGGGAGCGCAGTTGGGTTCAGACGTTCCTTTCTGTATCGGTGGGGGGACTGCGTTAGCAACTGGCCGGGGTGAAGTGCTTTCCCCACTGCCAAATTTAGACCATATTTATGTGGTTTTAGCTAAATACAAAAATCTCTCTATTTCTACACCTTGGGCGTATAAAACTTATCGTCAACAGTTTGGTGATACTTATGTTACCGATGCAGAAAGTCAGGAAAATAGTAGGCAAAGAGTACATTCTGGACCAATAGTATCAGCGATCGCTCACCACAACCACACGGAAATTGGTAAACTATTACATAACGATCTAGAAAAGGTAGCTTTACCAGAACATCCCCAATTATTAAAATTAAGAGAAGCTTTTGCCTCCCAAAAAGTATTAGGTGCTATGATGTCAGGGTCAGGACCAACTATGTTTGCTTTAACAGAATCTCAATCTCAAGCAGAGGAAGTTGAGGCAGCAGTAAAAGCAAAAATGGCTGATCCAGATTTAGAATTCTGGATAGCACAGTTTAATTCTAGTGGTATTAGTATTGCTCATTAATGAATTTAGAATTCTGAATTTAGGAGTAATGTTAAATATCACATTTTAAATAATTAACACTGTAGGTTGGGTTGACATGAGGAAACCCAACAAAGATAGGTCTACAAACAAAAAGTTGATTATAACTAATTCAGCAATAAAACTCATAAATATATATTTTTTCAAGAAAGGTTTAATTAAAAAGTAATTCCCAGAAAATTAAGTTTAAAAGTTCTCCTTTAAAGTAAAGGAGATAAAAAAAGAAAATTCAGTATTTCAAGCCTCCCTATGGCACGAGGTACTGATAAATGATAACTGATAACTGATAACTGAAATGACAAATTCAACTTCCAAATCAAACAAAAAATCCACTCCTAAAGTGAACCCTTTACAATGTTTTGCGAGTTCTATAATTTCTGGTGGATTAGCCACACTTGCCTATTTATTGATGAAATCAATTGCTGAGACATTTGCGAGGAAACCGATTATTTCAGATAATGTTTTTGTGGTGAATATGTCTACTGCTGTTCGGACTTTAGTAGTAGGAGTTATTGCTTTTGCTGCCTGTATGTGTGCCATGGTTACTGTAGGTTTAATTGCCTTAGCTATACAAACTATAATTCAGGGATTTAGCAATAAAGAAATGCCTCCGAATGAAGGTTGAATAGTGAAATTATAGCAATCCTAAAATATTACAACCTATTTAGTATCTAGAGTTTAAAGCATATCTATTGTTAGAACAATTTCTTGTATTTACTTTTTATTTTTGAAATAGTATTGCCTTTGACTTAGTACTTAGCAAAAAACGTAAGCATTCAGCTAGTGCAGGATGACGGAAATAAGTGACCAGTAACAAAATACTCAAAGCCTTACCAATCAAAACTTCTGAATTCTGAATTCTGACTTCCGCGTAGCGGTACTAGCCTCCTGCGGAGGAACTTCGTTAACAGGAATAAGATCCAGCTCTTAAAGCTATCCATTATACATTATAGAGTTTTATCTTAAGAAAGATGTTTATAAAGTATAGTCTTAAGAGTGGGGTTTAAATTTCAAACCAAAAACAATAGCTGATAGCTGACGGCTGAATCCTTACCAAAAAACTAAGGTTTAAAACCTCTCCTTTTAAGTAATTCTATTCTTTTTAAGGAGAAGTAGCTATTACAGCAGTTTTGGAGTTGATGAGGTACAAAATTTTAGGAATTTAGGGAACAAGCAACAGGCAACAGAGAATTAATCAACTGTACCTCACCATCCTAAAAAGTGCTGTAATTCTCAATTCTCAATTCTTAATTACACCTTGGTCAAAAATATGATTATTAACATCAATACCCCTAACAACTAAACGGTCTTGATAAACATCAAAAGCAGCAAAACTAAAGTCACTTGTAGCATATTCCGTCCATTCCGATTGATCGACAAGACGTTGTTTGGCTCCAGCACCACAAGTCAAATAAGTAGTACCATTAATTGGGCGAGTTCTTTCATAATCATGTTCATGTCCGTTAATATAAAGTTGAACCTGATACTTTTTAAATAGAGGAGTTAAAATATCAATAAATTTTTCATTTAAACCATACATTCCAGAAGAATAAATTTGATGATGACCAAATACTATTTTCCAGGGTGCTTTACTTTGACTCAGTTCTTTTTCTAGCCAATTTAATTGAGCTTCCCAGTCAGCATTAATATTGGTATCTAAGGCAAAAAATTGAATTGGTTGATACTCAAAAGTATAGTATCTTCCTGCCATATTAAAATTTGGATATTCTAGTTCCCACTCTCCATTATTACTTCTAAGATCGTGGTTGCCCAGACAGGCATAAAACTTCACTTTATTTTCTATTAATGCCTTGTATGGTTTCTCAAAAACATCGCCAATTTTTTCAATTTCTCCATCCTCATAAATATTATCACCACCAAGAATTACAAAATCAAAAGGATATTGTAAATAATAGCGTCTCATAGCTTGAGCTACAGCAAATTGATCTTTGCCTCCTGTACCAGTATCGGCAACAGAAACAAACCGAAAAATAGGATTAGTTTTGAGAGAGGAAGCATTGCTTAATTCTCGTGCATTAGCATGACTATTAAACATTTTTGTTAAAATACCAGCAAGAGTGACGCTATTGAGACCAATTAAAAATAAAAATTGACGACGTTTTATACTCATAATTAATGGGAGAATAAATTAATAGGACTTACGCACCCAAACAAGAAACCGGGTTTATTACCCTGATTATTGTTTCTCAGGAAATTTCATTGATAAACCCGGTTTCTACGCCAATCCTAATTAAGTAGAAAAAGGACTATAGTCCAGAGTACAAATTTGTCTTTTATTAATTTATCGCTTTATTTGTCGATTTGCTTAGTCCAAAAGGTATAGAAAAAATGTCAGAAGACCAATCAAACCAACCAAATTCAGAACAACCTGAAACAGAAGTAGTTTCCCAGGAAACAACAGAAACTCCTGATGTGACATCTGAAACTAAACCTCAAGAACAACCCACTACTGAAAATGAATCAACAGAAGCAGTTTCCCAGGAAACAACAGAAACTCCTGATGTGACATCTGAAACCCAACCTCAAGAAGAACCTACTACTGAGAATGAATCAGTTGTGGCCAAACCTGGACTTTGGCAGCAAGTTTTGGGGTTAGTTCGTTCCTTACTGCCAGAGTCTCTGAGTCAGAAGCTTTCTGATGGGTTATTGACTGGGGCGATCGCTGGTATTTTTGCCCTAATTTTGGTAATTATTTTTGTTTCCCTTCCTTCTAATAAACCTACTACTGAACTGGCGGATATTCCTGTCATTACAGAGTCTGAATTAACAGAGGCGATACCTACCGAAGAATCTCTACCTGCTACAGAAAATGGAGAAATCTCTGATTTGACATTGCCAGAAGCTCCTGAACCTATAGAACCCGTTACACCCCGACCTCCAAAATTAACACCAGAGCAAATTTTTCTAGTGTCAATTCAAAATCAGATTGATGATTTTGCTAATCAGTATGGTGGTGGCATTGTTGAGTCTTTAAAATTTGATTTTCCCAGTAATTTATTAATTGTTGAACTGAAAAATGATTGGTATGATATTAGTCAAGAAGAACAAGACGAATTAGTTAATCAAATGTTTGAGGAGGCGCAAAGTTTAGAATTTAATAAATTGACACTAATCAACTTTAAAGGCAGAATCGTAGCTCGGACTTCAGTGATTAACTCTAAGATGATAATTTTAGAGCGATCGCTCTTAAAATTACCAGGGTAATTTTAGGCATTCAGCTATTAGCATTCAGCATTCAGCTTTTCCTGCGGAATTTTTGAAAGTAATAACTTACTTACTAAGATGAGGTTATGACCTTTTTCTTAATAACTTTTAATTCTCCTTGGAGAGTAATTCCTCCTTCCAAAACAATGAACTAAGAACTAATAGCTGTTAACTAAGTTTCTCTGCAGGAGGCTAGCTGACTGCTAAATGCTTACATTAATTTGTTGTCATAGCCAATAATTTTGTAGTATAATAAAAAATTCAGGATAAAAAAATTAGTAAAAATATATTATGAGTAAAAAAAGCGGTGAAGGACAAAAAATAATTAGTGATAATCGCCAGGCAAGATTTAACTATCATATTATAGAGACTTATGAAGCTGGCGTTGCATTACAAGGAACAGAGGTAAAATCAATCCGGGAAGGTAAAGTCAACTTACGGGATGGTTATGCTTTAATTCGTAATAATGAAGCATGGTTACTTAATGTTCATATTTCCCCATATCAAAAAGCAGGAGAGTTTTTTAATCACGAACCTCGCCGTAGTAGAAGATTGTTATTACATAAACAAGAGATTAGGAAATTAATTGGAAAAGTAGAACAACAGGGATTAACTTTAGTACCTTTGAGGATGTATTTTAAACGCGGTTGGGTCAAAGTTGATATTGCTTTAGCACAAGGTAAAAAGATTTATGATAAGCGTGAAACTATTAAGCGGCGAGATGATAAACGAACTATGCAAAGAGCTATTAAACAATATTAGATTAACAAATTGTATGATAGCAAATCAGAATTCAGAATTCACAATAGAAGAAGATATAAAAATCAGCTATTTAGGAAAAGTAAGGTTTTATTATATCTATCATCCCGACATAAATATAAAAGATTAATGTCTAAGACTGCTAGAATCTTAGGGAGTTTTGCTCTGCTTATAAGAAAATAAATTTCCACCCCACCTGATTAATTTGGAGTGGAAAAATATCAACTTAATAACGACGCATTTCATTGAGAAACTTATTTTGATAACGCAAAAACTCTTTTCTAGATTCTTGGGAACGACGTTTATTATATCTGTAAATAGACTCACGCAAATTTTCTAGTTCCTGAATTCGACGTCGCTGATCCTGGAGAAACCCTTGCTGAAACCTTAAATATTCATTGTGCCACTCATTAAAACGACGTTGACCATCACGAACTAACATTTGACGATAATGTTCATGATCCAACTTATCTATAGGAACATTACTTAAATCTCTCATAACTCAATACCTCTCAAACTAAAGTTTTAAATTTTAGAATTTTAACATTTTATTTATTTAATATCAAATCTGATGGCTTATGACTTGTGCGTAGCGCCATAATACTCATTCCAGCCCAAGAAACATTTTTTTCTGTATAAGTTAGGAATCTAGCTTTACCAGTAACTAAATCATACTTAAAAATTTTACCGTTAAATATAGCGAATAATTCATCGCCGTAAAAATCTAGACAACCAGAATTCTTAACTCCACTAACACCACCAACAGCAATAGGAGTAGCATTATTATTAAGTCGCATCAGATATCTTTGCTGATTATAATTATTACCAAAATCTGAATAACCTCTACCTTTACTATCAAAAGCTAAACCACCACAATAAAGAGGATAACAAGATTTATAAGACTTAATAATTCTTCCTGAACCTGTATTTACATTTACTTTTAATAATGTTTGAGGACCCATGGCATAGAGATAATTTCTATGTTTAGAAAAAGCCAAACTAGCTACTTTACTATTACCTAATTTACCAATAATTGTAGTTTTGGCAGTAGTAGGATTTATTCTGACTAAATCTGTTGTATTTGAGTTGCGCCATCGAATTCCATAGAGTATATTTCCACAAAAAGCAATATCTACTATCTGCATACCCATAGAACCAATTAACACTGTTTTACCAGATTTGATATCTAAAGTATAGAGATTACTTACCTTGCCATTAGAGTATAAATCTTGAATATAAATCAATCCTTCATTCTGTTTATAAACTTCGTCTGATGTGTCTGAAATTTCTGCGGGGGAAACTACGTCTGGGTCTTCTTGTTCTATATCGGTGGGCGGTTCCGATGACTCCAGGAACAATGGGAGACCTGATGGGGATTCTTCTTCTGGCGGTTGGAATTGTTCTACTATATCGGTTGGTAATTCCGAGGAGTCTTGTTGTGACAGTAGTAGATCTGATTCTGGTATTTTTTTTTTTGAGTTTCCCAGGGGTTGTTTATCCTGATTTTTTGTCTTTTTATTTTGCCTACTACCAAGTAAATTACCTGTAACTTTTTCTAGTCCGCCAGATAAATTGTCGGTAACTTCTCCTAGTCCCTCAGATAAATTGTCTGTAACTTCTCCTAGTCCCTCAGATAAATTGTCTGTAACTTCTCCTAGTCCGCCAGATAAATTGTCTGTAGCTTCCCCTAGTCCCTCAGGTAATTTATCTACAATTTCTCCTCCAGTATTACCAATAGATTTCAAACTTTGTAATGGATTAGTAAGTAAAGACAATGGGTTCAAAAATAGGAGTTTTAAAAATTTGCCAATTGTAGTAATAAGTGCGATACAAATTTTCACAATATATCTGACAAATGACGAAATTTGGCTAATGATATTAACTATAAATAAATAGGTTTTTACTGGAATAGCAATAAATACTTGAAAAATGATTTTTACCCAGAAAAATACTTTTCTAATTATGTCAATTATAAATTCATATATTTTAATAATTAGGTTTATAAAAGCTTGAAAAATAGCTTGAATCCATGACCAAATTTTTTTAATCACATTAAGTGTAAATAAATAAATTTTTATTGGAATGGCTATGAAAAGTTGGAATAGTTTTTTTATCCATAAAAATATATTCCTAATTACAGTAAAAATGAAGAGAAAAAATTTTTTGATATAATTAAGCATTCCCATCAATGGAATTAAACCAGCCAAAGGTAGTTTTTCTGTGACATTTTCTATAGGTTCTGTTAATTTATTTGGTACATCTTTGAGAGCAGATAAATTTTCTGTTGGTAACTTTTCGGTAATATTTTCCACTGCATCAGTAGTTTTTTTCAGGGGTTTGAGAATAGAAGGTAAATCCCCTGTATCTCGCCGATCTTTGAAATTTTTCATTTCAAACTCCTTTAATGAATTAAAACCTTTAACAATAGACATCTCCGGAAATTAAAATTTAAAAAATTAATTATCGGAGATATCTAACTAAGAAAATGCAATAGCGGATCGGACAATTATTACAAAATTCTTAACTTAACCTATTAATTTATATTAAACTAGGAGAAGTCATCGGTTGTCCTATTTCACTCTCATCAACTGCTTCTCCTGGTGCTGCTGCTAGAGCTGTTAAACCAACTGCTTCGGCATATTTTAAGTAAGTTTCTACTGAAGCAATAACTACCCTAGCTTCTACTGCGAGTAACTCAATACCCACTAAAGAAACACGCACCCAAGCATCTATAACAACTCCTTTGTCAAGAATGCGATCTACAACTTCTGCTAGACTAGAAGAAGAGTTAATTTTTTCTACTGCCATAATTTTTATTCCTTTACTTCTTAAGAACCCCAAATATAATTATGTAAATTAATTCGGAACTTTTGTAGTTTCTTAGTCAACTCCTGAGACATTAATACACGGTCAGAACTTAATTTTTCCTGTAGTTGCAACACTTCTAGCTTGAGTTTCAAGACTTCTTGTTTGCGACTAGCAATATCTCCTAAGCGCTCCTGACGTGCTTGCTGTCCATACAAATGCAAGGCCCCAACATAATCTTCTAAAAGTGTCCGCAGTTGTTTGTAAAGCTCGGCATTTTCCCGTTGTCTTTGTCGCTTTTCTTTCAGACCTGTTTCATGAAGATTTGTTACAAATTCTTGTAACATGGTGTGCAGTACCTCAGTTTCTCGCTCGAACTCTTGTCTAATAGCACGAAGTTCCGCTTGAGTTTGTTGTCTGTGTTGGGCAACCTCTAGTTTGCGTTCAGCAATTTCATTTAATCGTTGTGATCGCTCTTTCTCCCATCTATCTTTAAGAGACATAAAAAGTTGTGCCTTAGTATTAGTAAGCTCCAGCAGTCACAGGTTCTACTGTTGTTGCGTCTAGAGGTTCGTCATCTAAATTATTAGAAACGGTTTCTCCTGGTGCTGCCGCTAAAGCTGTTAAACCAACTGCTTCGGCATATTTTAAGTAAGTTTCTACTGAAGCAATAACTATTCTAGCTTCAACTGCAAGTAACTCAATACCCACTAGAGAAACACGTACCCAAGCATCTATGACAACTCCTTTGTCGAGAATGCGATCTACGACTTCTGCTAGACTGGAAGAAGAGTTAACTTTTTCTACTGCCATAATTTTTATTCCTTATTTACTAGAAGCATCAATTTAACAGTTGTCTAAAGTTGATTCACCAAACTATGTTATTTTTTAGTTTGCTTTCAAGTAGACGCTGGTAAATATGAAGATGCTAAGATAATTAGACTTGCAGAGATTTTAAGGTCTTATTTAACTATAACACGATCTTTAACATCCCAATAATCATTTTCAGAGATAAAAGTCAGACAAAATGATAAGGGGGAAGTTGTTCACTCAAAGTAATTTGCCAATAGGAACACTCGGTTTGCCAAGTTGGCAATTTTTGGGTAGTTAGAACTTCTGTGTCACGATTGGCCAACAAATGTACTTGCTTAATTCCCCCTTCTTTACTATCTTTAAATTCGGCTTTGGGATAATCTTCGAGAATTAACTGACGTATATTTTCCCACTGTTGATGTTGCTCAGTTTGAAAAGCTTGTTGTTGTTGAAAGCGTTGTTTTTTTGCTAATAAATAAGCTTTGCCACGAGCTTCACTAATTTCCAGAGTAGAAGGAGGGGAAACTGGAGCAAAAGTCACAGTATATTCTGCCTTTTCTGCCAATTGAGTTAAAGTCGTCACATATTTTTGCTGATTATCTTGTAAGTGATTGATAATATTTTCAATTTCAGCAAAAGCATTACCAAATCTAAGTGGTAGTATAGAAGTTTGCTGAAATATTTCTCTAACTACGCGATCGTGGTTTAAAACTGCTTCTAGTAATTTTTCGTCTGTTTCCTGTATTGCCTCAATAGATATATCTGCTTCAGTTACAGCAGCAAGATTTTGATATGAAATTAGTTCAACTTCCTGTTTCATTCCTTTTGGCAATGCTAAGGATAATTTGGGTAGATATAGAAAAGCGTAGACATAAAATGACATTTTAGGTATTAGTTGTTATTGCAGTGAGTTTTTTTGATCGTAGTAAGGGGTCTGGGCTAAAATTTTGGGTAAACTTTATCATAATGAAGACCTCTCCCCCAACCCCTCTCCTGCAAGGAGAGGGGGGAAGAATTTGTTAATCTGGTATTTTTATACTTTCTGTGACAGTTATAACTACCCCTTCCCTTGCAGGGAAGGGGGTTGGGGGGTTAGGTTTTACTAATTATTCTACTTACTAGAATCAGAATTAAAATTCTGAGACTGTTTTTGACTAATCAGAGCATTGTAAGCAGTAGTAAAATGAGCATTTGTAATCCTGATTTTTTTTGGAGACTTAATTCCTTTAGCACTATAACTACGAATCGCAGCTAAAGCAGCTTGATTAGTTAACAATGCCAAATCTGCTCCATTCCAACCTTCTGTGCGACTTGCCCAATCTTTCAAATTTACTGCTTGCAGTGGACGACCTTGATTATGTACTTTCAAAATTGCTAAACGACCATTTTGATCTGGTAAATCTACCTTAATTTGCAAATCCAATCTTCCCGCTCGCAGTAATGCTGGATCTAGAGCATCAGGGCGGTTAGTTGCTCCCACCAATAATATTTGAGTACAGTCACGCAAACCATCCAATTCTGTTAATAGTTGACCAACTAGGCGATCGCTCACTCCAGAATCTCCCATAAATTTACCACGAGCAGGAGCCAGAGTATCAATTTCGTCTACAAATATTACACAAGGTGCAACTTGTCTAGCCTTAGAAAAAAGTTCTCGTACTGCTTCTTCTGCTGCTCCTACCCATTTACTCAGCAACTCCGGTCCGTTAACAGCAATAAAATTAGCCTGTGCTTGGGAAGCAACTGCTTTTGCCAGTAAAGTTTTTCCGGTTCCAGGTTCGCCCCATAATAAAATTCCTTTAGGAGCTTTTGCCTTAGTTTGTTCGTATAATTCTGGGTAGAGTAATGCACCTTCGACTGACTCTTGTAATTTTTGTTTGACTGCATCGAGACCGCCAATATCTTGCCAACTTACATTAGGCACTTCTACCGCCACAGACCGCAATACAGAAGGTTTAATTTCTTTAATTGCGGTCAAAAAATCAGTTTGCAATAAATTCATATCCTCTGGAGTCGGACTATCTAAAGATGGAACTTGACGACGAAGTGCTAAATAAGCTGCTTTTTGACACAAAGCTTTTAAGTCAGCACCCACTAACCCAACTCCCATATCAGCAATTTCTCCCAAGTCAACGGAATTATCTAATGGCATAGAATTTGTCATTATCTGCAAAATTTCTAATCGTCCGTTGCGATCTGGAATACTGAAATTAATTTCTCGGTCAAATCTTCCGGGACGACGGAGAGCAGGATCGATATGGTCTGGGCGATTTGTTGCTGCTAAAATTAGAACGCCCTGATGTTCCACAAACCCATCCATTAATCCCAATAATTGGGCAACTAAGCGCTTTTCGACTTCTCCCTCAACTTTACTACGATCTGGAGCAATACTATCAATTTCATCTATAAATACCAGACAAGGAGCAGACTTTTTAGCATTAGTAAAAATTTTGCGTAACCTCGCTTCTGCTTCCCCATAATATTTGCTCATCACTTCTGGTCCGTTGATAGCAATATAATTGAGTCTCAGTTCTTCTGCTATTGCTTTAGCTGTCAGTGTTTTACCAGTACCGGGGGGTCCGACTAATAATACTCCACGAGCAGGTTCAAGTCCTAATTGTGATAATAAATCTGGGCGTTTGAGTGGGAGTTCTATTACTTCTCTTAATTCTTGAATTATTTCGGACATACCTCCAATGTCTTTGAGGGTAGGTCTCGATTTAGTTTCTGGAGGTGGGGGAGTAAAATTAGTTTGCTGTTGAGGTCTGGTTTCTGTTACACCGCCAGCGTCTTTTGCCGTCGGTGTTGGTTTTGTGTCTGGGTATTGAGTAGTAAAGTTTGTTGGTTGCGGAGGTCTAGTTTGTCTGACAGGTTGTCTGATTTGGGTTTGATAAGTGTCTCTTCTTCTTGGAATATTAGTGTTAGTTCGTCTGGGAGTATTGTTAATAGTTCGAGACTGTACTTGATAGGAAGTTTTTACTTCCCCTGTTTCGCCTTTTTTTTCTAGAACTTTTGCCAGTTCTATTATTTGTCTTAAGTCTAGTCTGAGAAAATGATTCATTGTTTTAATTTTTGATAGTTGAAGTAAGTGTTTTTATTTGTAAAATCTTCAGTCTTTAAACTATTTGTATCAGAATAATCATAATTGAATCAATATTAATATGGTGTCTGAAGAATAAGCGATCAAAATCTTTTTGTTTGTAGTTGGGCTTTAGCCCGAACTATAGATTTTATGGGCTAATACCATTTTGAAAAAAGAATGTTACGAATAATAAGGACAATAAAAAGATTTTACAGGAAATGTCCCTTTGACTAAAAAGATGATTTATGAACTAAAAAAAAGCATCGAAGCTATTCCCATACGACTCCTGACTCCTGACTCCTGACTCCTAAAAAATACCCTGTCTATTTGTAACAAACATTTATTGAATTGGTATGAAGCCCAACTACGAGCTTCAATCTTTTTGTTCGATTCTAGCAAAATTAAAAGGAGCAGTAAAACTATTGTACCGAATTTTAAATCTTCCCTCAAATTTACTATCAATAACTTCTACCTTTTCACCAAATTCTGATTCTTTTTCCCAAGGTATTAGATAAGCTGCATTATAAATCATTTTTTCAGTTTGCAGGTCATTTTCTACTACTTCAATAGCCATTTCATTCAGAGTTATTTGGAAAATTTCAATAACATCTTGTTTCCGATTATTCATTTCTTGTTCAATAGCTTGCCCAATCTGAATTACCTCATCCATACTTAAATTTTTGCCAACTAAACTATCTCTTTGACTTTTTAATTCTGGATTTTCTACAAGTAATTGTTTAATTTCTGCATCTGGTTCCCAATATACTTTTATCCCTACTTCTCGATGATTTTCTAACTTTACAAATAGTTCTTTCATTACCTGTTCAAAAGGATTAGTCAACTGTTGAGAAAATTTTTCCCAGTCAGAAACTACTAAACCAAATTGCATTGGCAAAACATTTCTATAACCTGCCTCCATCGCTGACTCAAGCACCTTTTCATGGGTAACTAAATTGCGACGACTTGCCAGATAACGTTCCTGTTTTGCCATTGAATAGAGCACTGCAAATTCATCAACAATTTGAATATTTACAGCTTCTTTATCCAATCCTTGTAAACTTAAATTTTGCGGACCAGGTGGTAGGAATATACCATAAACATAGAAACCAGATTTCATAATTAATAATTTATTTGAGGGAATAGGGAATAGGGAGTAGTTCTAATTATTGTAGAGATTTGGTCTCCAAAACTATCTGACTGTCAATATTTAATCATAACAAATTGTTAAGATGGAATAATGATTTAGGGGTTGATTATCTAATTTTAGAGTACATCAGTTAATATAATTCTGTAAATAATCGCTTAATTAATACCTTTTCACTATAAGAAGGTCACAAATAGTTTCAAAGTTATAATGTCAAATAATTGCCCTAAACTATTGTCTTGTTAGAGTTTTTAGTCAATCAAATCTCACTTCTGACTTCTGACTTCTGACTTCTGACTTCAGGAAGTGGGACAATTTTTGCTTATATAAGTAATTTCAGGACTTCATCATTATGATTATTCGTTTATTAACTCTGCCTATTACTGGCCCATTGGGAGGAATAGTCTGGTTAGGGAAAAAAATTCAAGAACAAGTAGATACAGAAGTAGATGATAAAGAAAATCTTAGTAAAAAACTTCTAGCTCTTCAACTTGCTTTTGACATGGGGGAGGTTTCAGAAGAAGATTTTGAAGAACAAGAAGAGGAGCTTTTATTAGCAATTCAGGCGGCAGAAGAAGAAAGACTTAAAGAGGAAGAATAGTTATTTGAGCAATCAGTTTTTAATGTAGTTAATTGACCTCAAAACTGCTGTATTATTTAACAGTAATTTAGATTTATGACAAATTTACAAGTAAAAATTCCAACAGATACATGGGTTTTAGCTACTTGGGATGAATATCTCGAAACTATTGAAAATCCCATTTATGCAAAAGCAAAATCATATTATTATCAAGGAAAATTCAGAATAGAAATGTCACCAGTAAGTTACAAGCATGCCAAGGATGATATACTAATTTCGACAGCTATTAATATTTTCTGTAGTCTCAAAAATATCGACAGTAATGGTTTAGGTGATTGTAGTTATAGAAAAATTGGAGTTCAAGAAGTACAACCAGATATTTCCTACTATATAGGTGATAATGCAAATATTATTCCTATGGAAACTTCTATTCTAGATTTAGATACATATCCACCACCAGATTTAGTTATAGAAATAGCCAATACTTCACTCTCTGATGATAAGGGTGAGAAAAGGTTGATTTATGAAGATTTAAAAGTCAAAGAATATTGGATAGTTGATGTGAAAAATGTAGATATTATTGCTTTTACGATGGTTGATGGTGGCAGTAAAAAGATTACAGAATCTCAAGTTTTACCAGGGTTAATAATAGATGTTTTAAAAGAGGCTTTACAACAGAGTCGAAGTGTCAGTCAAAATCAAGTTTTTGCTTCTCTAATTTCTCAATTTCAAGAATCTTAATTGTAGAATATAGCAAAATTTGTAGTGGCGCGTTAATGCCTAAGTCCTAATAGATTGAGATTAGGGTAGTGGGGGAGTGGGAGAGTGGGAGAGATGATGAAGTAAGTCAAAAAAATTCTACCTTTTTCCTCTATTCTATAATTCTCCATCTCCTGACTCCTTTGCCAAAAACTCTTACCTTGGCGGAGATACCAAATGGGTTCTATAGAGCTAAAGCCTTACTACAAAACTAACTCCTAACTCCTAACTCCTGGAAACCCCTATAAATTTATTTCTTGGCTTAACTCTTCTTGCACTTTTTCCCATTCATTTTCGCTTTGTGACAGGATTTCCGTTGCTTTTTCTAAATTAAAATCTGCTCCAGACTCAACCACACCACGAGCCATATATTCTAACTCTTTACATAGTTCAGAAAAATTAATTGCCCCTAATAAAGCACTACTAGACTTGAGTGTATGAGAAGCTCCCTTTAATGCAGAATAATCACGTTTTTTGATAGACTTTCTAATTGTACTCATGTGTTTATCTCCATCAGCAAGATAGTCTTGTATCAAAATAGCTAGAGTATCTGGTTCATCATCATAAAGATTGCGAAAGTCTTCTATAATTTTAGGATCGAGGGCTGATTGTTGATCGTCTTTTGGTTCTAAGATATCGTCTAAGAAATCTAAATCTAATACTGTAGTTTCGTCAGTGACTGGTACATCCTCTGCATCTAAATCAATTAAACCATCAACTTCTGCTAATTCCTGTAAACCTATTTCAGTATTACTTGGCAGGAGAATAGGCAATGTACTTTTGAGTGATATTGTTTCCTCCAACTGAGAAGTTGACTCTACCTTACCATTGGTAAATTGCTGTTTCTGAGTAATTGCTTTCTTGGGAGGATCTATTTTAACTAATGCTAACTCTGTAGATGATGAGTGACGACTGACTCCATTTTCTGTATCAGTTTTAGATTGTAATTTTTTGTTTCGGGTAGGTTTACACCTGTTTAAAGCTTGTGCTAATTTTTCGCGATGAATTGGTTTGGTTACATAATCATCCATACCAGCATTTAAACACTTCTCACGATCGCCCTGCATCGCATTAGCTGTCATAGCAATAATCCAAGGGCGTTTTTCTTCTGGGTATTTTTGACAGATTTGACGGGTTGCTTCTATCCCATCCATATTAGGCATCTGCACATCCATTAATACCACATCGTAGGGTATCCGCTTAAGAGCATCTAAAACTTCTATTCCGTTAGCAGCTACATCTGCACGATAACCAATTTTTTGTAGTAAGTGTATTGCGACTTTCTGATTGACTACATTATCCTCTGCTAACAATATCCGGAGATTAGAGCGTTCGCTACTTTTGTCACTCAGATCTTGAAAATATTTCACTCCTAAACTAGGAGTTTTGGCGTTAAGTTCTCCTTCTCCTGTTGTTCCAAATACTTGCAATAAAACATTATAAAATTGAGACTGTTTGACTGGTTTATTCAAAAATCCAGCTAGACTAACTTTTGCCTCTTGAAGTTCTCGGAAAATTTCTGCTTTGCCAATATAAGTAAACATTATTAATGGTAAAGATAATTCATAATTGTTATTTTGTTTTGAGTTTTGTTCAGCTTCCAATTTCCGAATCTTTCTAGCTAATGTCAGTCCATCCATATCTGAAAGATTCATGCCGATAATCCCAATATCAAAAGCTCTTCTCTCTTCCAACCAACTTAAAGCTTTGGCAGCAGAATCAGCAATTACAGGTATCATTTCCCATGACTTAACCTGTTGTTTAATGACCTCTTGATTAACAGGATGACTTTCTACAACTAATATTGTCTTGCCTTTTAAGAAACTATCAATTCTTTCAGGAGAAGGCATTGCAATTGCCTTAGCTTTAATAGTAAAATAAAAGGTTGAACCTCTACTACCTGCTTCTGGTTTAACAAAGTAAGACGGTGGAGTTCCGGCAATATTTACTATAGATTCAGTCGTATTAATACTATCAATATTTATTTTATTTATGTTGTTATTAATGCTGCCATTATCATCAATTTTGAGCAGGTATTTTTGTTTTTTATGTTCTGGCAAATTATTGATTTCTACTGATTGAGAAACCACCCACATTTGACCATCCATCATTTCACTCAATCTTTGACTAATGGCTAATCCTAAACCTGTACCACCATATTGTCTATTTATGGAAGGATCCACTTGGGAAAAAGCTTTAAATAAGCGATCCATCCGGTCTGGAGGAATACCAATACCTGTATCCTTAACAGCAAATTGTATTTCATAGTTACCTGTGATTTTACCGGGGGCTTTAAAATTCGATATTTCTGCGTAATTTATTTCGTCTAATAGATTATTTTCTTGATAATTTTCACCAATTTTTATAGCACTAACAGAAACAACTACTTCTCCTGTTTCTGTAAATTTAACAGCATTTCCTAATAAGTTTACCAATACTTGACGCAACCTTGTCACATCTCCAACAACCATGCCTGGGACTGAATCATCAATCAAACAAGCGATCTCTAAATTTTTATGTGCTGCCCTTGGTGCTAATAATTCTAGCGCCTCTTCAACACAGCTCCTAACATCCAAAGGACTTTGTTCTAATTCCAATTTCCCAGACTCAATTTTAGTAAAGTCAAGAATATCATTAATAATAGTTAGTAGTGCATCTCCACTGGTGCGAATAGTCTCCACAAAATCTCGTTGTTCAAGAGTTAATTCCATATCTAATAATAAACTTGTCATCCCAATTACACCATTCATTGGAGTCCTAATTTCGTGACTCATCATTGCTAAAAATTCGCTTTTCGCACGATTAGCTACTTCTGCTGCTTCTCGTGCTTGTTCTAAAGCTTGATTATGAGTTTCTAATTCTTGTTTATGAGTAACTTCTGATTCTAGTATTTGTGCCTGAGCTAATGTTAATCCTACCTGAGATGCCACCTCTTCTAATAAGTCTATTTCATCCTGTTTCCACTGACGCATATAATCACATTGATGTAAATTAATAATGCCATTTGATTGTCCTTGATAAGATGTACGAACTGCCAACATTGACCTAACTTTTAGCCTTCGGTACATCGGTGCGGATGATTTTAATAGAGGATCTGAAAATACGTCTGGAGAGGCGATCGCTTTGTCTTCTGCTAATAATTGTTCTGTATGAGAATTGTAAGTAACAGCAATATCTAAATCCAATGTTGACTCATAGTTTGCTTCCAAATATTCAGCGACGCAAGGTAGGTGTGGGTAGGGTTCAATAACATAGCTATGAATTGAACAACGGTTAACTCCAAATACTCGTCCAATTTGAGTAGCAGTAGTCTGAAAAATTTCTTTAGTATCTAACTTAGAACGAATTTCTTGGGTAATTTGCTTGAGTAATAAAAAGTGCTGATATTTCGTTTGTAAAGCTTCTATCTCATCTTGTCGCAACAATTCACCGCCAATATAAGTTGCCATTAGTTTTAAAACTTCTATATCTGTTGAACTCCATTTATTCTTGGCACGGCGACTGGTAAAACTAAGGGTGCCATAAACTCTTCCTGAGACAAAAATTTTAGTGCCAATATAAGATGCAACACGACGCACTGTGTAAGCTGGATGATGTCGCCACTGGGAATCTTTTGCTGATTCTATGACGAGTGGTTCATTGTATCGCAATACTTCCCGATCAAATGTTTGTTCCAGGGTGAAGGCGTCTCCTTTAGCTATTCCAAATAGGAAGTCTTCTGGTAGGTGAGCTGCAATAACTTCATAACGTTCTCCTAAAACTTGCCCTAATAAACCTATATCCATGCCAAACCGACGGGATCCCATTTCGAGTAATGCAACTATTCTACTTTCAAAGGAGCTATCTGCACCTGCAGTGACTTCATACAGTTCTCTGATTGCTTTTTCACTAGCTTGTAAGTGTTCTTGGGTGGCTATCTTTGCAGAAATGTCTGTTAGGGTACTTACCATACCAGTAATATTGTTTTCGCTATCAACTACTAATGTACTCTTCATTTCTATTGGACAATAGTTTCCGTTTTTGTTTAACAAGTGTAATTGATAGCAACCTGCAATTAATTTGTTATTAATAATAGCTAATTCTGTATTGTCTGGATCATTTTCTGTTGGAGAATTTAACTTATTTATATCTTCTGGATGAATATAGTCTAAAAAATTTTTACCTAAGCTATTTTCAACTGTAAAACCTGTAATTTTTTCCCATGTATCATTTAAACAAATTAAGTTTCCTTTAGCATCAGTTTGCCAAACTATTTCTTGGAAATTATTAATAATTTGGCTATACTTTTCTACTTGAAAGCGTTGTTGTATTTCTTTTTCTTTGGCATGAGTAATATCAACAAAAGTTCCCACCATCCTCACTGGCGTTCCTGATTTCCATAAAGCTTTTCCCCGATCGAGAATCCAGATAAAATGATTATCTTTGCATTTAATTCGATATTCTATTCGATAAGTAGGATTTTTTTTAGCTAAGTGTTCTTGAACAGCAGCACTCACTTTATCTATATCCTCTGGATGAATTCGATTTAACCATTCATCAATTTTATGGGAAATTTCATCCTCTGTATAACCCAACATCTTTTTCCACTGAGAAGAGTAAAATATTTCGTTAGTTTTGATATTCCAATCCCAAACTCCATCTTCATTTCCTTCAATAGCTAGGGCTGCAATTTCTTGTGTTTTTAAGTGACTTTCTGCTAATTTTTGCCGCTCAGTGGCAGATTGCTTAAGTTTTTCATCGGCTTGATGCAGTTGGATAGATGTTTGTTCTATATAATTATGAAAGCGAATTAATGATTGATATAACGATTTACCTAGAAGTATTTGTTGAATAATTTTTGTGGGAGTAATGAGATTACTTATCTTGCCTGTAGAAGCTTGGACAATTAGAGGTATTAGGTAATAATTTTTTTTCATTAAACCTAAAGCCACTTCTAGATTTGCCTGGGAGCGTATTAGGACAGGTAAGTTATTACAAACTATCTCGGCTTTGGTTTTATTAAAATCTATTTTTAATGCTTCTAGTTGTACTATATCTCTACTACTAATTGTACCGATTATTTTGGTTGATTTTTGAGGTGGTGAATTTTCTTTTTTTGGGTTACTATCAGTCTGATTTTTAGATCTGTTTTCTTTTGTTTCAGTAATCAGAATATAACTGACATTATGGGTAAACATCAGTTGGGTAATTTGCCTAATTGATAAAGATAATGAAGCTTGGATAATTTGAGATTCATGGATTTGTTCTAACTGATTAATTTGGATTAAGTTAGCTGGTAATTTTAAGGATGAATCGAAGGTTATTTTTACAGGTAATGGTGAATTTTTATGATTTTTTACTACATTATTCTGGACTTCTAAATCTTTATTGACAGCAATATTTTGATTATTTAATGGTTTATTTTGACCGTTGGCTATTGATTTTTGACCTTTGTTATTTTTCTCAGGCTGATTAAAAATAAAACTGCGGGTCGTAACTAGGCCAATAAGTTCTTCTGAGTCATCAACGATTGGTAGGTGGTTGATTTGATGTTTTTCTAGTAGTGTGAAGAGAGCAAAAATATCTGGAATTTCCGATAGTTGGGCTGTTATTATGGATCTAATCATAATTTGAGCAATCGGAAATCCACTTAGAGGAGCGCCGATAGACGCTAATTGTACTAAGTCTCGCTCAGTAAATATACCAATGATTGGCCCTAAAGATTGTACCCTTGTATCTTGAGTATTGGCATTATAAGTTTGGTCTGAGGATTCGGCACTGTGAGTGCTTGGTTCCGCTGTTGTTATTGTACTAGGAGGAGATGGTTTTTCTATGATTAGCACACAACTTGAACCTGTACTACTCATGGAGATAATTACATCTTCTACAGGAGTTTCTGGTGTAGCGGTAAGGGGATGATAATCAATGGCCTGACTGATGGAGGGAATAAACATCTTGCAATTACTCTGATGGTGTTTGCTAAAAATTGTAAATGTGGGTTTTCGTCCCGAATAATGCAATTTTGGAGGTTTCCTTTAGTGGGTAGTGATATAACTTTTCAGTCATATAGCAGTCATCAGGGCAGTGCAGTTAGGACATTCTCGCGCCTGTCAAATTTAGTCACCGTAAGAATTTAACTTCTGTACTTTGCCAATCTGATGGCTCCCCCATCTGAACTTATGACTTCTGAATTCTAAATTCTGCTATACCTACCCCTATTTCCAGAATATTTCCTAATTAATGTTAATTCCCACATTTTTCAGCTAATTATTTTAATCAGGGACGTAATTGTTAACTAACAACTGATAAATTGAAACATTGACACCCTTAATATTAATCATAGGGGTTTCAAAGCTAGTTTATGTAGTCTGCACCCGATTCTTTCATTCTCTTTTGGACCAGTCGTCAAAGTAAGTGCTGAAAATATGCTGAAACTTTATGCAAGGATTAAGCCTAAAAAAATATGTATAACTAGGGTTTGCGCTCGAAAGTCTTATGGGTGAGGGTAGGAGTCAGGAGACAGGAGTCAGGCGACAGGAGAAGTCAGGAATGAGCGAGAAGGCAGTCGGAAGAATTATCCCTCAATTTCTCTGTCCAAATCTTGCTGTTAATACTAACTTTTTGAGGCTTTTCAACTCAAAGCTAGCGCACTTTTTCCAGACTTAAAAATCCCAAAATCTTTATCTGTAAACACTTTCATTCTTTTTCAGCAAACCCTAACTATTAATAGTTGCTAACCCTTTATAATATCATTTACTATTAATTTTGTCAATATATGTTCTTATAGTACATATATTATAAGTTGATATTTCTTATACCAATTCACTTTAAAGATGTCACAGATAGTTTCAAACTTTAAATGTGAAATAATTTCCTGAAATTACTGAGGGTGTAAAAGTTTTGAGACTATACAATCTTAATGTATGACTTTTAACTTTTAAATTTTGACTTTTGACTTCCGTGAAGTAGTATATATATTAGGAACTTAATAGAAAGTAAACAGACAAATATTAAGTAAATAATCAGTTAAGAACTGCTGGAGTGAATATACTGTGACTTTTGAAGAGCTGATTCAGAAGGGAGGCCCTGCTATGTGGCCTCTGTTAGTTTTATCAATTTTGTCCCTAAGTACCATAATTGATCGCCTCTGGTTTTGGACAAATCTATTAATTAAGGAAAAACAAACGGTTAATCGGGTATTAGAGGCGGCACGCCGTGACTGGAGTATAGCAACGGAAATGGCGAGACGTACCCTAAAACAGCCTATTGGTCGTTTTCTCTACGCACCTTTACGGTTACAAAACCCAGAACCAGAAGTGTTTAAATTGGCACTGGAGGCTGCCGCTGATGATGAGTTGGCCTCGATGAGGAAAGGAGATAAGTTACTGGAAGGGGTAATTGCTTTGGCTCCCATGTTAGGCTTACTGGGCACTGTTTTGGGTCTGATTGGTTCCTTGGGTTCGATTCGCCTGGGTGATTTGGGTACTTCTTCAACTGCCGGGGTAACAGTAGGTATTGGTGAAGCTTTAATTAGTACGGCGGCTGGTTTGGTAGTAGCTATTTTTAGTCTGGTATTTTATCGATTATTTCAAAGTTTGTTATTTAATCAAATGAAGGTTTTTCGGAAAGCTGGTAATGAGTTGGAATTGCTCTACCGACAATATTGGCAACAGGTATCTTTAAATAACTATAATTCACAAGATAAAAATGCTTATTTTCCCCCTTCATGGACGCAGAATTCTCGGAATAGTCCAGATACTTTAGAACAGGATAAAAAGCCAACAGATTTTTCACCGGAAAGTGATGTTGAACAACCTCCAGATGAACCTAATAGTAACTAACTAAAAATCCATAAATTAGAAAAAAAATCCCTCATTTGGTAGAAGTAAGGGAGAGGGAAGAAGAAGTAAATATTCAAAAAAAAAGAAAAAAATGATAGACACAGGTGTCTAAAATGAATTATAACAGCTATTTTTAAATATCCCCGATCAAGATACACCTTTTTGTATAATTCTTTTTTCAAAGTGGTATAAACAAAAAAACTATGAAACTTAATCAAGAATTTGCCAGTGAAGAAGTTAGGATTGAATTAATACCTCTAATTGACGTAATTTTTTGTATTCTGACTTTCTTTCTTTTAGCTGCTTTACAGTTAACCCGTCAGCAAGCAATTAATGTTGATTTACCAAAAGCTAGCACGGGTAAACCTCAATCACAAGATATGTTACTTGTGAGTGTGAATGAGGTGGGAAAAACTTTTATTGAACAACAACCTGTGAATGCTGTGGAACTGGAAAAGTTTGTGCGTAGATATAATCAGGTGAATCCCAGGGGAGTAGTTGTATTGTATGCTCCTAAAGAGGCAAGATACAATGATGTTGTACAAGTTTTAGATTTGTTGCGAGAGGTGGGAGGCGATCGCGTAGCTCTAGCAACTTTACCTGGTGCACCTCAAACTGGTGTTGGCAATACTTCTGGGCAGTCAGTGACTCCATCTGAATCTGAACAACAACCAACTCCAGCAAGAACAGTCGATCCTAATGAATATAAGTTACCCCCCGCTCCTGAAACATCTACAGAATAGGATGATTTCAGTTATCAGTTATCAGTACCTCTAAATATGCTTTCATTAATTGATAATTGATAATTGATAATGGATAATGGATAATTGATAATTACCTCTGGTTAAAACCGTGAGGGAATTGAAGATTGGGAAATATCCTAGCACTCTTCTCTTGGTCGATTGGATATGCCGTTTCGGCTGTCGCCGACATGAAACGCG
>NZ_JBNHER010000008.1:0-4649 GCF_050015975.1 Dapis purpurea BLCC-M126
ATACTGAATGCTGGTAAAAAAATGGTTTGTTGATAGCTACCTTAGCCATAGCTATAGTTTTGTTAGAACCTATCTTGTTTCATTACAAACAATCCTAAATGAAACACTTTTAGATGAGGACTCCTTATGCTTTCTGTCAGAGCGATAGTTTTAATAGGTGTATTTGAAGATAGCATCACCTAACGCTTTCCAGGTTTGGGGACCTACTACTCCATCTACTTTAATATCAGGCGATGGAAAAGGAAAAGTAGCGTTATAATTTTGTTGAAACTCAGTTACTATTTGTTGGCATTGACTATCGTAGTTGGCATCAAATCTCACGCCAGTTGTAATCAGAGCAGGTCTACCTTGTTGCAAACCAAACCAATAGATTGAGGATAACAATTGTTCAAGAAACCGAACACTATCTCCACTATCTCCTTCTTTTAATACAGGCATTGTTGATACAGTCATTGTTGATACAGTCATTTGAGAAAATTCCTTAGTTTAGTTGAAGATGATTGTAGCAATCAGTAATCAGTTTTCAAGTTGTATAATGAGGATTTTCACCCCCGAATTTTAGCTAAATACTGAATGCTGGTAAAAAAATGGTTTGTTGATAGCTACCTTAGCCATAGCTATGGTTTTGTTAGTTGTGATTAGTGAATTCAACTCTAAACATCGATCAATTCTAATTGTTCCCAAGTTTTGGGACCAACAATTCCATCCACAGTTAAACCAGAGGATTTTTGGAAATTCTTCACAGCTTCTTGTGTTGCCGGACCAAATATTCCATCAACTACCAACGAAGCAGCTCTAATGCCATTTAACCGTCTTTGTAGATATTCTACACCTTCTCCACGGCTACCAAGGGATATAGTAGTGCGGGCAATTTTCCCTGTATCTATTAGTCCCCAAGTTTTCGGACCCACAATTCCATCCGCAGTTAAACCATATCGTTTTTGAAAAGCTATGACAGCTGCCTTTGTCAGATTACCAAATATTCCATCAACTACTAAGCTATTATCAGCAACAGTGCCATTCAAAACTGTTTGTAAATATTTCACATCTTCACCAGTGCTATTAAGGGAAAGAGTAGGACGAGTAGTAGTTGTTTGAGTTGCAGTAAACATAATTTTCTCCTTGTTTTTTGAATTGAGCAGGACTTAGGAATTAACGCTATATATAGAGTATTGATTGGTGAATATTCCCGATAAACTCACTATATTTAGTGCCGTCGTGTAATTCCTGCTCTATATTTTTATTATCAGTGCATTCCTGGATGAATAGTAAAATGTGCATGAGCTATCACAATTAACTTTTTATTGTGGGTGGACGTGCATTTTCTTACACATGAGTTATCACAATTAACTTTTTATTGTGGGTGGACGTGCATTTTCTGACACATTGATTAGCACTCAGGGGTCACATTCTGCCATAACAATAGTTTTGTGAGGAGATATGGTTTAATATTTGAACTTTCACCTATTTAAAAAGAATCAATCCTTTAATTCGACGTTACCTGGTCCAGATTTTCTAAACTCGAAAAACTTGAACGGAAAAGGTTTAAAAGTTATCATTGCTAATGATGCTAATTTTGAGGAGAAAGCAAAGAATGTTGCCAATACAATAGTCAAACGCTCAGATATTCTAGGTGTTATTGGTCATCAGGGAATTCAGAATATCCTGGCAGATCAAAGTTTCAGTCTTGACGGGGTAACAGGAAAAATTAAATTTAAACCAGGGACAGGCGATCGTCAAAAACAATCCCTGGAGTTAATTCGAGTTGTTCCTTGTAATACTCATGTGTTCGGCTTCACATTTATTCCTATGAAGTTTTCAACACCTGAAGATCCAGGGTTGAACTGTTCGATTTCTGACTAATATTATTTTCTGATAAGTGCGTTATATCTAATCCGGTAGCATCAGTATTATTTAGTATTAAAGATAAGAGTGTATATTGTAGGTTTGAATAGTCATTTGCCCCTAAGCATTGTATGACAATCAACGAAATTATATTACCCCACTGATAACTGAAATGGCTGATACTAAAATTTTACACCTAATTAACCGCCTCAGTTTCGGACCGACTCCTGGGCAAATTGAAAAGATTAAAAATATTGGTCTCGAAGCTTATATTCAATCTCAACTAAAACCTAATTCTATTCCCTACCCAAAAATATTAATTCAAAAGCTAGAATATCTTGATACATTACCTCTAACTCCCAGTGAAATAATCAGAGAATTACAACGACTTCAACAACAGGGAAAAGAATTAAGATTAGACCAGAGAGGATTAAATAGAATCAAAGGACGTTTTGAACAAAAAATATTTTTACAAGCTACTAAAGGTCGTTTTTTACGAACATTAGAAAGTCCGCGTCATTTAGAAGAAGTTATGGTAGATTTTTGGTACAATCACTTTAATGTTTTTGGTCGTCAAGGACTCAATCGTTTATATTTTAGCTCTTACGAACAGCAGGCAATTAGACCCCATGCTTTGGGAAACTTTAGAGAATTATTAGGAGCTACTGCTCATCATCCAGCGATGTTAATTTATTTAGATAATTGGCGAAGTCATCGGGGTAAAATTAATGAAAATTATGCTAGAGAATTATTAGAATTACATACTTTAGGTGTGGATGGAGGCTATACTCAAGATGATATTATTGCTTTAGCAAATATTTTTACTGGTTGGGGTCTACCTCCTAATAACAAAAGAGCAGAAGATCGAGATGGATTTTATTTTGAAGAAAAACGTCACGAACCAGGAGATAAAATTTTTCTTGGACAAACAATTAAGGAAAATGGTATGGCTGAAGGTGAAACAGCTTTAGATATTTTAGCTAGTCATCCTTCAACGGCTAAACATATTAGTTATAAGTTAGCTCAAACTTTTGTTTCAGATGAACCATCAGAGTCTTTAGTAAAAATTTTATCTCAGAGTTTTTTGGATAGTGAAGGAAATATTTCTACGGTATTAAATACTCTCTTCAACAATTCAGAATTTTGGCAGTCAGAGGTACATAATTCTAAGTTTAAAAATCCTTATCGGTTTGTAGCTTCTGCTATGAGAGCTATTGGTAATGAAGTTGATAATTTTCGACCTATTAATGGAATTTTAGACCAATTAGGAATGCCTCTTTATGGTTGTGTTACTCCCGATGGTTATAAAAATACAAAAGATGCTTGGTTAGATTCAGATACGATGATTCGACGTAGTAGTTTAGCTGTGCCTTTGTCTGGTGGTTTATTGGGTAGGGGAAAACCTATTAGTGCTGAAAAATTAATGGTTACTTTGGGTAATAATTTTTCTGCTCAAACTCGTGCAGTAATAGAAAAAAGTTCTCCTGATTTGAGGGCAGCTTTAATCTTTGGTAGTCCTGAGTTTATGAGATATTAATATAAGGAGGAAGAAAGAAGGAAGAAGGAAGAGGGAAGAAGGAGTAAATTAAAAAAAAAAGGGAAAAACACCTAGATAGCTGCCTAATATCAAGTCTCATTAATTAGCCATAATAAATCAGCTATCTTTAGATGACTAAAGATGACTAGATTATCTATACCGTCTTTTTGTATTGTGGTTAATTAATGCAACCTGATATTAACTGGATCAACTATTTTGAAGCAATCTTTTTTCAAAGTAGTATAAGTACCTGGAAACTATCTTAAATTTAAGTTTTTTCCTAATTTTCAAGCTTCTTCCTTCTTCCCTCTTCCTTCTTCCTTCTTCATAATGATAAAAATTGAGCTTGTTGAATCCATTTTTGAACTAAATCTACTGTCGGACAAAGGTCACGACGTTGCATAGTTGATACCTGTAATTTGAGGATTTGTTGGTGCAATCTGTGGACAGGTATTTGAGATAGTTGAGAAACTGAAGCAATGCCAGCATGAAGTAGCAGTCCACAGTATTGACAGCCAATACTAGGAACTCTAGCTAAGTCTGCTAATGCTACCCATTTCTTGACATATTGAGGATGAATTTGTAGTTGACTTGCTAGGATTAATTTTTTTTGGGGACTGTCAGTTATTTCTAGTAATTTTCTAGTGTTGATAATTCCATATTCTATTAGTAAAGTTTGATCTTGTTTGCTTAGACCTGGTAATTTTTCAATTGACCAGTTTTGAGATTTGATTGAGGGAATTTTTGGCGATTTTTTCATCTTTCCTCATGTCTAGAAATGTAAGTCAAAAAACTGTAATTAATAATTGAATATTCCCTATAATTTTTATTATGGATATTCAAAGAGATATGATATAAGGTGTTATATCATGTCCGCTTAATTGGTTATAAAAAAATTTTTTCCTCATCTTCTTCTACCTCCTGACTCCTCCCCAATTATTTATAACTGTTGATCCGGAGATGATATTAGCTAATAATTCATAGTTTATAGCTTACCTTAATTTAGTCTGTTACATACTTGGTATATTGTTGTTAGTAATTATCCAGCTATCTGGATAATTAAAGCATTTTTAAAATTTTCATGGTAAATATATTTCACAGACATAATTTTGAACACATTTTGTTGATTTCCAGCGTTTCTATAGATATATTTGATTACTTCTATAAGATGTGGAGCAACTTACTGAAGGCTATTCCCATACTCTTTTGGTCTTTACCGAATTATTAATTATTAATTGTTAATTAAATAATTGTGGTTTAAAGCCTC